>JANNYO010000275.1:0-8453 GCA_031410115.1 Rhodanobacteraceae bacterium
GCGCCAAATAGTTAGTTACCTCATCGGGTCTCGTCGGCGGGTTGTTTGTTTGACCGCTGTCGCCATCGCGATACTGGGCAATCAGGGCGTTGAGTTGGTCGCGCTTAAAATACGCCCCAGCTAAGCCGCCGGCCACAAGCAACAGCATCAGCCAGGGCCAAATACGGCGCGCTTGCCGGCGCGGTGCGGTGGGTTTGCGCCATGCGGCTTGGTCCATCGCGGGATCCATCTGGCCGAAGGCGGGCTCGGCGCGCAGCGGTACTTTGGGCTTGCCGGAAGCACCGCTACCCAAAGTGGGCTCGACGCGGCCGGCACTGGCGCCTAAATTTTTCAAATGGGCGGAAAGTTGCGGCTCTATTCGGGCTTCTGCGCGGCCGGGCGGTGCGGCTTGCGCACTGGCCCGCTGCACCGTGACTTTGAAATTTTCTTCGCTGGTGGGGGCGGAATTAAAGCCCTCGGCAGCCCGCTGTGGCGGCTGTTCGCGGCGCTCTGGGCGCGGTGCGGATTCACCAAATTGCGGTGCACCAAATTGCGGCTCGATGCGCTCTGGCCTGGCTTTTAAGTTGGGTGGCACGACCGCGATTTTTCGGGTGTTGGGCATTGCCGCCAACGGCACCGCGACCTGTGGTTCGGTGCGAACACTGCGCTGCGTGGGTGTGCGCATTTCCTGCTGCACTTCGCGCACCATGGCGGCCAGTTCGCGTCCGGTTTGCACGCGGTCGCGCGCTTCTTTTGCCAGCATGCGATCAAGTAAAGGCTGAAGCTGGGCGTAGGCCATCGGCAAGCGCGGCATCGGCGCGGTCATGTGCATGATGCCAATCGCCAAGCTGTCGCTGGCGGTGTAGGGCACTTTGCCGGTCAACATTTGATAAAACACCACGCCCAGCGAATACAAATCTGCCCTGCCATCGACTTCGCGACCACGCAGCTGTTCGGGGCTCATGTAAAACGGCGTGCCAACGATGGAGCCCGCGTTGGTCATCATCGTCGCGCTATCGACCGTGCGCGCAATGCCAAAATCACTGAGCACGCAGGAACCGTCGTCACGCAGCAAAATATTGTCGGGCTTCACATCTCTATGGATGTAGCCCTTGCTGTGCGCGTAATCCAGTGCGAGCGCCATTTCAAACACCACCCGCAGCGCTTGATCGGCTTCTAACGGTTGATCATCAAAAGGCATGATCGGCCCGCCGGACAAATATTCCATCGCGATATAGGGCTGTTCACCGACGACGCCGACGTCGAAAATACTGACCACGTGGCGGTGCTGTAATTTTGCCGCGATACGCGCTTCGCGTAAAAAGCGCTCGGCGAAACGCGGGTCGCTCAGCAGGTGGCGGCTCATTAACTTCAGCGCCACTTCGCGATCCACCGAGGCTTGATGCGCTAAATACACCTCCGCCATGCCGCCCTTGCCCAGCACACGCAGCATCTGGTAGCCGGGAATTGCTTCAGGGAAGGGTTTGGGCGTCATATGCTGAACAAAGATAAGCGTGGCTGAATGTAGCGCAAAACACCCGGTAACGCCGAACCGCACAGGGCAACTTTTGCTGAATGCCCTAAATTTACGTCAAATTTGCTCGCGGCGTGGCCGATGTGGCTGCGGTAAAGTCGCCCCCCGGCCCAGATCAATCGCACCTGGCATTTTGAATAAAGTGGCGTTCAATGAAAAAAATTATGCTTGTGTTGCTGTTGGCGTTGGTCGCGCTTGGCGCAATCGCTGCCAATAGCCCCGCCTACAAAGATACCGAATGGCTGGACTTAATGCCGAAAGACGAAGTCGAGGCGCTGAAAAATGCGCAAGGTTTAGCGGTCGATCACGCCGCCAAAGGCGAGCAGATCGGTAGCTATCGCACCATGCCCGGGCTGAACAATACGAAAATCCGGCTGGCCGGTTATGTCGTGCCGGTCGAGCAAACCGATGATGGGCAAATGACCGAGTTTTTCTTTGTGCCCTATTTTGGCGCGTGCATCCACGTGCCGCCGCCGCCGCCGAATAATATCGTTTACGTCAAAATGGCCGCGCCCATTCCGGCGGCGGATATGTTCAACGCCTACTGGTTGGAAGGCACGATCAAAACTGAGCGCCTGAGCAATGATATTGCCGCCACCGCCTACGTGATGACCGGCGACAGTTTAAAGCTGTACGAATGACCACACCTGACACCGCCGCGGAAAACTTGCGCCCGCTGGATGCTGGGCTGCATTTGGATTTGCGCGAGCGCTTAAGTTACGCGGGCTATTTGTCGCTGGACCAATTGCTGGGCGCGCAAAACCCGCGCTGCGTGCCGGCCAATCACGACGAGATGCTGTTTATTGTGGCGCATCAAACCTCCGAGCTTTGGATGAAGCTGGTGATCCACGAATTGCGTGCCGCGATTTTGCATTTGAACGCCGACCGAGTTGATTTGAGCTTGAAAGTACTTGCGCGCGTCAAGCACATACAAAAGCAGCTCTATGAAACCTGGGCGGTGCTGGAAACGCTGACGCCGAGCGAGTACTTGGGCTTTCGCCAGTCGCTCGGGCCCGCGAGTGGCTTTCAGTCTGAGCAATATCGCACCATTGAATTTTTGCTGGGCAATAAAAATGCCGACACCTTAGCGGTGTTTGCGCACGATGCGGAAAAGTTTGCCCGGCTCAATCTGGTGCTGAATGCGCCCAGTTTGTATGATGAGTTTCTTAACTATTTGGCGCGTCACGGGCACGCCATACCCGATTCGTGTTTGGCGCGTGACTTTTCCCAACCGCATCGGCGCAAACCGGAATTGGTGCAGGTGTTCAAACATATCTATGAAGCGCCGCAAAAATTTTGGGACGCCTATCACTTGTGCGAGCAATTGGTCGATGTGGAAGTTTCCTTCCAACTTTGGCGCTTTCGCCACATGAAAACGGTCGAGCGCATTATCGGCTACAAACGCGGCACCGGCGGCAGTGCGGGCGTGGCATTTTTAAAGCAAGCGCTGGACTTAACCTTTTTCCCTGAGCTGTTTGATGTGCGCACTGAAATTGGTGTGGCTTAATGATCCGGCAAGCGTATGTTTAGCGCTCAGTCGACAGAACCGTTCGCCCTGAGCCTGTCGAAGGGTAGAGCCGTAAGTGTCCTAACGAAGCCATAAAGCATCACGGAGCTCAACGCTGCATGCTTCGACTTAGCTCAGCACGAACGGTTTCTTCGAAATTCATTGCCACTAGCTCTTCAGATTTGCGTATATTTTCGTCAAATAAAATTCCAACATATTTTGACCGGAACAATAGGTAAACGCTGGCAAAGTTAGCTTTCAAATAATTTAGATTTAAGGATCCCATGTCACTTTCCCTCAAAGATCAATTGATCGCCGCTGGCTTGGTTAAACGCGACGCGGCAAAACCCAAACCACTGCCGCGCCCGGCGAAATATAAAGCCGCGCCCGCAGCACCAGTGGTGCGCGCGCCCATTGAGCCCAGCCTAGCCGAGTTGTATCGTGCCCGTGACCAGGCCGCACAGAAGGAACTGCAAGAGGCTCAGCGACTAAATATCGAGAAAGCGCTGGCAAAGCGCGCGCGTAAAAATGAAGCGCTGGCGTTGATCGCGGGCAAGGCGCTGAACACTAAACAGGGCGAAGGCACGGCAGAACAGGTCGTTCGTCACTTCGAATATGCGCGCAAAATTCGCCGGATTTATCTCAGCGCCGAGCAGCGCACCCAGCTCAACGCCGGGGAGCTTGGCATTATCCAAATTGACGGGCATTTTAGTTTGCTGCCGCATTCCGTGGTCGCGCAAGTGCATGCCGCGGCGCCGGAATTTGTCGCGCTGATGGGCGCAAGTGTTGAGGCCAAAGCGCCAGTGGAGGACCCAGCCTACAGCGATGCCAAGCATCAAGTGCCGGATGATTTGACGTGGTGATGCACAGCATCGAGCGGCTCAATGGCTAAAGAAGCCAGCTTCGAACGCACGGTTTTGCTGCGCGCCGCACTAATGGCTGCGCCGGGATTGCTTTTGGCGGGTGTAGCAGTTGCGTATGACCGGCCGTGGGACGCGTGGGTGAAAATCTTGACGTTGCTTTCCGCGTTGGTCGCTACGGTATTTTTTATTCGCCGCTTTGTGCAGCAGATGTTTTATCCGATCAATACCGCCACCAACTTGTTAGAAGCGCTGCGTGAGGGGGATTACACCCTGCGCGCTAGCACCCGTCCGGGCGCACTGGGCACTTTGGTTTCGAAGGTCAATTTGCTCGCGGAAACGCTTAAGTCAGAGCGCCTGCGCGCGCAGGAAGCTGGCGCGCTGTTGAATAAAGTGTTGGATGAAGTTGACGTGTCGGTGCTGGCATTTGATGAGTCCGCAGTGCTGCAGCTGGCGAACAAAAGTGCGTTGGCGCTATTTCGTATTACTGCAAAAGATATCGGCCACATCACCGCACATACCTTGGCATTGGCGGAGTTTTTAGGCGGCTCGCCTGAGCGCGTCGAGCCGCATGGTTTCCCCGGCGGGCAGGGCCGATTTGAAGTGCACCGACGAACCTTTCGTGACCGTGGGCGCGAACATCAGTTACTGGTGATGAGCGATATGACGCGGGCACTGCGCGAAGAAGAGCGCGGTGCTTGGCAGCGATTGATTCGCGTGCTTGGGCATGAGTTGAATAATTCGCTGACGCCGATTCGCTCGATGGCACAAAGTTTAGGCAATATTTTGGCACGCGATCCGCGCGCGAGTGATTGGGAAGAAGATATGCGCGATGGCCTTGGCACCATCGCTGATCGCGCCGGTGGCCTGAGCCGATTTATGACCGCATACGCAACGCTGGCGCGCTTGCCGCCGCCGAAACTGATGCCGACCGAACTGGCACCGCTGCTGCGCCGCGCGGCAAAGTTCGATCCGCGCAAGGCCGCGATTTTGATCGAAGGTGGCGAAGTCAATTTGTCGCTGGATGCCGATCAAATTGAACAGGTGTTGATTAATCTTGTGAAAAACGCCGTTGAAGCAGCGCTGGTAACCCACGGCGGCGTGCAATTGCGCTGGCAGGTACGTGCAAAAGATGTGCTGATCGAAGTGCTCGATGAAGGCGAAGGTTTAGCCAATTCTGACAATCTATTCGTGCCATTTTTTACCACCAAGCCCGGCGGCAGCGGCATCGGGCTGGTGTTGGCGCGGCAAATCGTCGAAGCGCACGGCGGGCTTTTGAATCTGCGCAATCGCACCGACAACTTACTCGGCGAAAACAAAACCGGCTGCGTCGCGGAAATTACGTTGCCGCGCGGAGCTGAGGTGGGTGCTTAGGGCTGAAGGTCGAGCATGCGGCATTCGGCACTATCACATGCGAATTTCCCAAAACATCAAGCACTGTTTCAGCAACTTCCAGTCCATGCGTGTTACGCCGGGCGCTAGGCTTTGGCTCAACAAAGCAACTATCCAGCAATGCAACTTACTTATTTGACCTCAACGGTAAGCGCCAGAGACGAAAGCAGCAAGCCCGGAAAATAGTTCACGCCATGCGCGACGACGTTATAACGACCTGATGGCATTGGGTAGTACTGAAAGCCTAACTCGTCTTTGTAACCCATCCCTTCACTTGCCTGATTGATGCCATCCAATCGCACAAAAAAACTTTGCCCAGGTTCCAACAAAATTGGTTTTCTGGCACCAAAGCTAACAAAAAATTCGCGCATCGCCTTGGCGTCTAAAAATGGATTCTCCAGCGCGTCGATCCGCTTGCCCCTGCGATCAACAATATCCAACGCGACAAATGAGCGTTGCGCCCGCGTATTGCCGCCGTAATTCAGCTGTATAGCGTGATCGCTAACATTGCGAATACCAAATTGCAGGGCCAGCATGTCAGTGGCTGGCCAAGCATCAATTTTTGGCAATAAGATAACGCTCAGACCCGAGGCGGTATCGCGCCATTTGGGCACTAAACGAATCGCCGAATTTACCCGCGCAATTTCTGCGCGCGCCGCGTCGCCGACGTGAATAAGGCTGATTACGCCAGACCTACCGCGCAGCGCTGGCATTCGCGCCAAATAAAAAATTCGCCGTGCGCCGCACGTCAGTAAATTTGACGTGCCACCGATGACTTCAATTCGACTGAACTGCTTTCGAGCATACGCAGGCTGCGCCAAAGTACTTTCGTAGCGCGTTTTAGCAGGCCAATCTATCTGCCAATAGCCACCATCGAGTTCTACAATTCCTCGGGCTTTGCCCAAAAGACTGCGCTCGATTTTAAGTTTGAAGCGCGCTGGCTTACCCTGCGCTACGCTAATAACCCGGCCGACGACAATCAAATCCGCGCGCGCGATTTGTTCGGCGGTGTCGATAAACTTGCTACGTGCCGCAGCGGGTTGCAGCCCGATTAGATTGGCAAAGGCGAACAGCGCCAAAAAGTGCAAGCTAGCCAGCATTCGACCCGAAGCACGATGACCAGTCGGTGCGACCACGCCCATCAAAGCTTAGCCCGCTGCCCCGCTAACGCATCACGCTTAGCCGTGAACTCAGCAAAACGCTGACGTTCTTGCGCCACGACCGCAGGCGGAGCGCCGTTAACAAAGGTGTCAGTCGAAAGCTTTTTCTCGCACTTTTCAATCTCCGCCGCCAGTTTCGCCAATTCGCGATCCAACCGCGCGCGTTCGGCGTCGACATCGATCAGGCCCGCCAGCGGAATCAGCACTTTTAAATCGCCCACCACCGCCGAGGCCGAGGCTGGCTCTGCCGCACCCTCTGCAAGCCACTGCTGCGATTCAATGCGGCCGATGAAATTCATACTGGACGCGTTCGCGGCCTGGCGTGCGCGATCAGTGGCATCGCCGCCGACCAGCAGCACCGGCAGCAATTTCGCGGGTGGCAAATTCATCTCGGCGCGAATGCGGCGTATGCCCAACAAGAACTCCTTCATCCAGACGATTTCGGAGCCAGCTGGGCTATTGTTTGGGAATTCGCTGGCTTTGGGAAAGGCTTCCAGTGCAATGGTCTTGCCCGTCTTCCCTAACTTCGGAGCGACGCTGAGCCAAATTTCCTCGGTGATAAACGGAATTATCGGATGCGCCAGGCGCAGCTGTGCTTCCAGCAAAACTAACAATGTGTGCTGCATGCCGCGTTTTTCCACCGCATTGCCAGACGCCAACGCCGGTTTCGCCAGCTCCAAAAACCAGTCGCAAAATTCATTCCAGGTAAAGTCGTAAAACGCCTGCGCTGCCAAATCAAAGCGATAGTCAGTCAAGTGCTGCTCAAACTGCGCGATGGTTTTTGCGAACTCGGACGCGATCCACTTTTCTGCGGTACTGCTTGGCGTCCAGGATTCATTTGCGGCAAAACTCACTTGTTTTTCCGTGTCGCCTGCCGGCGAGACTTCCTCGCAGTGCATCAAGACAAAGCGCGCGGCGTTCCACAGCTTATTGCAAAAGGCTTTGTAGCCCTCGCAGCGCTTCAAATCAAAACTGATGGTGCGCCCGTGCGTGGCCATGGCGGCGAAGGTAAAGCGCAGCGCGTCGGTGCCGACGGCGGTAATGCCATTCGGGTAATCGCGTTTGATGCGCTTGGCAACTTGCGCTTTGACTTCCGGAATCAGCAGGTTGCTGGTGGATTTTTCCAATAGGTCATCAAAGCTAATGCCGTCGATCAAATCCAGCGGGTCGAGTGTGTTGCCTTTGCTCTTGCTCATCTTTTTGCCTTCGGCGTCTTGCACGATGGCGTTGATGTAAACCGTTTTGAACGGCACGCGCGATTCGGGCGTGGCAAAGTTAGCTTCATAACTTCCGTCCGGCTTACGACCGACAAAATACTGCGTCGCCATCACCATGCGCGCAACCCAGAAGAAAATAATATCAAAGCCGGTCACCAACACGCTGGACGGCACAAAACGCTGAAACGCCTGCCATTCAGCGGCGCGGTCTGGCGTTTCGCCCGGCCAACCCAGCGTGGAAAACGGCCACAGCGCCGAGCTAAACCAGGTGTCCAGCACGTCTTCATCTTGCCGCAGCGCGCCCACAGGTTTGACGTCACTCGCAGCGATCGCATCGGCCTCGTTTTCGCCGACAAAAATAGTGCCCGCTTCGTCATAAAACGCCGGGATCCGATGCCCCCACCACAGCTGGCGGCTAATGCACCAGTCTTGAATATTGTCCAGCCACTGCGTGTAGGTATTCGCCCAATTTTCCGGCACAAACTTGATCGCGCCCGAGCGCACCGCGTGCAGTGCCGGTTCGGTAATTTCTGCCCGGCCCTTGTTGGTTAGATCGACAAACCACTGGTCAGTCAACATGGGTTCCGTCACCGCGTCCGAGCGCTGGGAAATCGGCAACATCAGTTTGTGCGGCTTGGTTTCAATCAACAAACCCTGCGCTTCTAAGTCCGCCAAAATTTGCTTGCGCGCAACAAAACGGTCCATACCCTGATACGCCGCGGGCGCGTTGTCATTGACCTTGGCTTCCAGCGTGAAGATATTGATCGGCGTCAAACCATGGCGCGCGCCCATCGCGAAATCGTT
>JANNYO010000276.1:0-3122 GCA_031410115.1 Rhodanobacteraceae bacterium
GCTTGGCACTTGAGCGAATCGAAGCGATTCTTTGGCGAACTGGCACAACCCAAAGATATGGCGGATGCGGCGAGGCTGGATACATGGCTCATTGCAGAAGCGCGCGCCAGTCAGAAGGCTCTCACTACCCGCGATGCGCAACGCCTTGGGCCGGTTCGAGACAAAGCCCGGCTAGATGCTGCGTTGTCTATTCTTAAGGAGTTGGATCGCTGCAATGTCATCACGGCTGGCAAGAGCAAAATAATCACGCTGAACCCCGGTTTGCTCAGGGTGACGCCATGAGCCTAGCGGACTTGATACGCGGTAAGCGAAAGTCAGTTCCAAGTGTTGCGACGCTGACAGTTGCGACTTCTGCGACAGTTGGCACCTATCAAGCGGCAAGTGTCGCAACTGTCGCAACTGTCACTGTCGCAAACTATAAACGCGAATTTGATCAAGCCGCATGTGTCGCAATTGTCGCATCTGTCAACGTCGCAAGTTCGGATGTGCAAAACCAGGTAATGCAATTAGCCGGGCATGCTTGGCAGCGATTGGCGGCGAGCATGACGCCTGAGCGCTGGGCAAACATCGGAGATCTAATGGCGAGCGCAGACGATGGCGCGCGGTTTCTGAAAGATTGGACGGCGCGCAATATCTTGGCACTCAACATCGCGCGCGGAATTGTGAGCCCGGAGCAAACACACGCGGTAATTTGCCGGGCATGCGGGCCGGTGTTCACGCATCGCACGCGGGCCGATGATCCGACCGGGCACGATGGCAACGATGACGGGATTGATTGCGTACTTAGCTGCGAATGGTGCGGGCGTGGCGTGCCCAGTCGACGCCCTGAGCTTGGGGGAATGCCTCCATGCTTCTAAGCGCACACACTCGAACACTGGCTATTGAGAACGGGTTTATTTACGCAGTATTTGCGAAATACCTTAGTTAATAAAGTAGGGAAAAATAGACATGAAAACAGCTAGAACCGGTGGCAGAAAACGCGGCACGCCCAACAAAACAACAGCAAGCGTCAAAGCGGCAGTGATGGCCGCATTCGATCAAGTTGGGGGTGTGGCGGCGTTAGTAAAATGGGCGAAAGCTAACCCCGGCGCTTTTTACGCTCTCTGGGTAAAATTGCTACCGTTGGAAACACATTCAGTGCCGACGGCTCCGGTAGTTGTGGAAATCAATTTGCATAAGAAAGAACCTTCGAATGAATAGCGCGCCTATGGGCAGGCGAGCCGGGTTAGTCGCAACGCCTGGACGGGTGGCCGCCGGACGCAACTGCGGGAGCTGTCAAAACTGGTCAATGCCGAGGTTCGAGAATCGCGTGACCTGGTGCTAAACTCACATCGGGGCAGATTCACCCTCGGCCTAATACATCCGTAGAATTTCTTTACCCGTTCAAAGACCACAGGCTAGCTCGGCTCGGGCGATAGAGCAACAGCGCAGCATGACGACCCAATATGAAAAAACTAATAACCATTGCTTTCGCTTTTTTGCTGCTTGGTGCCGGTGCCTGGTGGTCCTATTTGTTATCACCTAGCGCGCAATTCGACAAAGCGTGTGTAAGTGCGCTTGCCGACACTGTCAAAAGCCCAGGGTCAATGAAGATCATTGAAGTTATAGACGAAGGGCAAAAGTTGTCCGACACACCGGCCCGGCGCTATTTAATCGACTCTGAAAACTCGTATAGCGCTTTAGTACGTTCTCGTTTTTTGTGCACGCGCCTTGGTTCAATTGCGACCGTTAGCGAGTTAACCAAGAGCGATTGGGCTCTGAGATCGGATCTAATTGCGACGAACCGCAGGCCGGTAAGTGATAAGAGCGCGATTGATCTTTGTTGGAATGCCGCCAAGGACGCGCAATCAGATACTGCGAATTTTCCGCCTGCTATTGATGTCAAGGTTAGCCTTGAAAACGACTTCAGCAAGCAAGTCAAATTTTCGGTGACATCACCGGCATGGGGTTCTGCGCGTTTTTTCTGCGGGGTTACAGCCAGCGGTAAAGACGTAAGCTTTCAAATGATCTCAGGGCTTTGAGCTATCACTAAAAATCAATATCTCAAATGCAGTGATACATTAAAGACAGGAGTGTTTAGTGGCGAAAACCTGCTCACAATGTGCTGTCAAAATTGGGTTCTTCGATAATTGCGAAATCGTTGATCGCGCAGTTTGGTGTGTGGACTGCTTTAATAAGTTTAGAGCCATACAGAACGCGAAGATTCGAAAGGAACAGCAAGAGATCGTTAAAGCCATACAGGCGGAACTTTCGCTTGAGGCATCACCCGAAAGTGATCCGAAATATGCAGCTAAATTTGAGGCGCTATCCAATTTATTGATTACCGGCACGTTGACAGCTCCTGAATTTGCGGCACTAAAATCATCACTGCTGCAACACTGGAGTAAAGGTGAGCCACAATGCCGACAAGGCCGCTTCACTGAAATGTATGCAAAAGCAAAGGACTTGTTTTCAAGGCAGCTGGTTGCACCGGCAACAGCTCAGTATCCAAATCTACGTCTGGATATGATCATTTTCGAAAACTGCGGGAGCGGCGAGTTTATTATAGATACCTATGTTGACAGCCAAGCTCGTTCATCCGCTTTAATTCGATCAAAGGTTCGCGCCAAGTTTAATTGGAATAACAGTAAATGCCTCAGCACGTCTTTTTTTCAAGATACCAAGCCCCCTTATCAGCAAATGGAATGGGTCCATATGTTTTGGTGACGATGATAGATTGAAGCGCATCTTGCTGATCAATTTCACGCCGCCGGAAACAACGCACAAGCCCCAGCGGGGTTTCTTTTGGAAGCCGCATTGCGCATTGCGCAATCCGCGGGATACTGGCGGTTCACTCAAAGGGGAAATCGTATGTGGAGCTATATCGTAAACGGGGAGCAAACTGACAAGCAAACTGCGCACGCGCTGTTGGATTTGCTAAAAACGGGCGCATTGCCTGAAACTTCTTTGGTGTTTGGGCCAGGCATGAGGGCCTGGAAACCTGCTGCAGAGGTGCGAGATTTGATTAAGCAGGTGGCCGAAATGCCTCTTTACGCTGAGCCAAGCATCTCAAAGCCACGCATCTCAAAGCCCGGCGAAACCATTGGGAACCTCTAAAAACCCCTACCAAATCCTAACCTGAA
>JANNYO010000277.1:0-1557 GCA_031410115.1 Rhodanobacteraceae bacterium
GGGCAACCTAATCCCGCCTTTTTAAAATTAAGCCATGCCAACGCCCTAATAAGCAAAGCGTTTTTTACCGAATAAAGTCATATTAGCGCTGTGCTGGTTCTAGGCCGTCGCGCGTAAATCGCTGACAAAACGCATCAGTCAAGCTGATTGCTTCGCTGTTTCCGGCGTCTTTTGGCAACTGAGCGATAAAAGCCACGAGATATTTATACAGAAAACGCAGATAAAGCCGGAAAAACGCAAATTGACTTTATCTGTGTTGATTGTTTTTTATTGAAAGTGCGTAACTGTAGTGGCCAAATGCAGCGAACGTGGTCTGCAATGGTAGGTAAATTGGCCATTTAGAATTTTATAAGTTCTAAGTTGTGGCCGACCTGAACTGGAATAAGTTTCTGTAATTCTCAAACGTAGTTACAACATTAATTAATTTGGAGAAATAAAAATGAAAGCCAATTTAAAAATCAGCTTAATCGCTCAAGCATGCGCAATCTGTATTGGAAGTGGTGCACTAGCGGCAGCGGCACTTCCAAGTGCAGCGTTCGATTCTGAGCCTGTCATTACCCATGAGTCATCGCAAGCTGCAGCGAGTTACCATCAGGCCGCAACGCTTGCCGCCGCACATAATTTGCGAATCGCCTATCTGGGATCGGAGCAGTTCAAGTCCCAGTTTAATGGAAAAGCGCAAAGCTGGCCGTTGGAAGAAAATAGTTCCAGCCAGATCGTGATTGTCGAAAGCGGCGATCAGAACAAAGACTTGATCATGCGACTGCTAGCGAAAGGAAATTTCGTGCTTTCCGTGGGGAATGCTCCGGTTGATGCCGCGAAAAGCGCGTTCGCAATGCTTCAGGATATTGATAATCAGGGGAAATTGACGCAATCCGATGCTGAGTATGACGCGAATCAACGCTCTGCTCGCGCGGTAGCTAGCGATGATGTGAATGAAGTCGCGGATTCGGTCAATGGCTATTTTTACTCGCCCAACGGCTCACGCGAATTTTCAAGCGGCAACGAGAACAACTTGACGGCCCTCACACAGGCATTTAATTGGGTGGACAACGTCGTCGCGCTTGGACGAGTAAGCTCAAAAGATGTAAGTGCAGCGGCCTCAAGTTGGAAAACACAACTCACCAGAGATGGCACAGTCGACTGCAAGAATGGTTCCGATGTTGTAGGGACGCTAAATGTTCGAACCACATACAAGAAACGCTCGAGTGACGGAGACTCCACATATGATTATTGGTATGTGAGATTCCTTGCCGAAATGGACCCTAAAACTTTCAGAAATGCAGACATAACTATCGCCGGTGGTCCTGGAAGTACGACCAGCCTGCGCAGCTATGGGCCAAAAACTACATCAGGCGAAAGCACCGTTTCAGTAGGTTTATCTAGTGGTGGATTCGATGCGAACTGGTCGTATGCAATCAAAGATATTAAAGTGACTTACGATGGCAGTTACGCCACCGAACAGGCAGAGTGGACCCACGATATAGATCAAACAAAGGCAGTTGGAACGTAAGCCTCCGCCCGAACTCACCCTATCAATTCTGGTGAGCCTGCAAA
>JANNYO010000278.1:0-6293 GCA_031410115.1 Rhodanobacteraceae bacterium
TCAAGCACGACGATAAACCCAAGCCCCGCCTGATTCACTTTCTGTTTGGCCTTCTTTACAAACAGGTGAAATCGATTTTTAACAAATGAAGACGCCGAACCTTTCGCATTGGGCGAAACTTCGGCGTCGACCAGTTTGATCTTGCGATGTTCTAACCAACGCGTTAAAAATCGCTTGTGTAAATCGTCCTCACAAAGCACAACGACTCGATCAACTCTTGGCGCAGCCACTGTCAAACGACTTGATCAAGTAAGGCTTCCGACAACGGTATGCCATCCAAGTCTATGTCGATCAATTTGCGCGTCCGCGTCACCCCATTCTCCAATGAAAAAAGCGTCGCCGCACGCGAGGCCAGTCGATCAATTGCGCGTGGGTGATGCGAAATCACACACAGCTGCCCTTTTTCATAGGCGGCGTCGAGCGACGAAATAATTGCGGAAATTTCGCTAGGCCCAACGAAATTGTCCGGCTCATCCAAGAGTAGGCAATCGAATTGTTTTGAGGTCGAAAGCGCCGCCAACACAATCAACATGCGCTGCCCTTCGGAAAGCTCGGCCAGTGTATGTACAGGCGTTTGATCACGTCATGCTCAAAAGTACTTTTTATTTGACGGTTTCGCAAAGGCAAAACAATTCAGCTAGCTTAGCTGGGATCACAGCAACCGCAACCAAGTTACCGCCGCATAGAACCTAAAGCTCGCGCACGACCCGAAAACCAATCTTGGCGCTTCGGTGGCTGGTATTGAACGCAGCGCGGCTGGCTGAGCGTGATTCATCTGGGGCGCTGCCCCAGGATGCGCCGCGCACCACGCGTTGCGCGCAGCCGGGATTTTCCCACGCGCTAAAGTCTAGGGGTGCGCGGGCGAAGGACTCGTGCCAACAATCGTTGGTCCATTCGCTGAGATTACCGCCGAGATCAAACAAACCATACGGATTGGGCGTGTAGCTCATCAAAGCTGCGGGGCCCCATGCATTGTCGCCATAGTTGGTGAAACCCGCACTCCAGGTGCGTGCGCTGCTTGAGCTGTCTTTTTTGCCGGTCAGATTTTCAACTATGGTGACGGGCGCTGCATTTCCCCACCAATAAGCCGATTTTGTCTGCGCGCGCAGGGCGTATTCAAATTCCGCTTCGCCTGCTAAGCGATAGCGTTGCCCGGTTGTGGCGCTCAGCCAGCGGGCATACTCAAGCGCATCGCTGAAAGACACATGTGCTACCGGCAATTGATCGGCACTGGTTTGCCCAAGATAATCCGCGCGCCAATTGACGCCTTTCAGTGGCGCCATGCGCCCGGTTTTTTCGTCGTACACGATTGAATTACCCGCGCGATCGGCGTCTGTTGTGTAGCCGGTTGCGGCGACAAATGTGGCGAATTGTGCAACGCTGATTTCCCCTAATGCCATGGCAAATCCGTGCGTTAGCCGCAATTCGCGCTGCGGGCCTTCGGTTGGGCTACGCCCGGGCTCATTTTCCGGGGAACCCATCACGAAACTGCCGATCGGAACTACCCGCAAAAGCGGGCCCGAACTCTCGGGCGTGGCGACTTTTGCATTCGCTGATGCCTCGCCAAGCTTGAGCCGATCACTGAAAATTTGACCCCGCTCGAAACCGCCGTACAGCTCAGCATTGGTGATTTGTGAGCGCATAGAATTGACTCGCGCTTCGGGTAAAAAATGCTCCAACTTTGCCAACGATTCTGCCGCAAGGCTTGAGTTGCGGGTGCTGAGCGCATTGGAAAATGATTGCAAAAGTGCCGCTTCTGCATTTGCTTGGGAAATAAAAAGCGCGGCGCGTTCGGCGCGGATTTCACTGCCGCCTTGTACCTGGGACTCCGCCAAGCGCAACAGCTCAAAGGCCTCGGGAAATGCAAAGTGCGCGCCATACTCGCGCGCACCTTCGCAGGCTTTTTGCTCCAGCTGCACCAAGCCAGATGCGGCGCGGGGATTGGCTGAATCCACTTTCAAAACCGCATGAAAATTTGCCGCCGCTAAACTCAGTTGGTCGCTGGTCAAGGGCAGGCTTTGCAGCAATAGCACAGCGCGGCTAATTTTTCCTTCACGCGCGATCGCATCGTTGATGCGTATTTTGATGCGTCGTGCCTGCGCGTTTTTTACGCCCGCAAGCGCTGCGGTAAAACTTAAGCCATCGCTGAGCATCGTCTCTGGCACGCGCAGCTTTGTCGCTTGATCCAGCGCGTTTAGCACGCGCGTGCGCGCCGGGCCAATCAATGCCCAGTTTGCCGCTGTTGGTGAAAATAGGGTGCGCAATTGCCGCAACGCGTCCCGGCTAAATGCTTGTCTGGACGCTAACGTGCGGCTGAGCGATGCCGCCAATACTTCCGGCTGAAAGGCGATGTCAGATGCTGTTACTGCGGCACGGCTGGGGCTTTGCGTTGCACCTGGCGGGCTGACTAGTTTGTTGTCAACGACACTTGCGGTGATCACTTCGGTCGGTGCAACCGGTTCGAACAATGGCTTGGAAAACACCTGTGCGCCGCGCTGGGTGCGATAAATTCCGACCGCTGCGCTGCTGCCGATCAGTGCTAGGGCCAGTACAAAATTGACGCGCGGATGATCGTGTTTAGCCACGCCGCCGTTTGCTTTTCCAGGTGCGCGTTACCTGCGCAATACGCGTCAATGTCAGCATTTCCGGAGGCGCGTCTTTGGTGATGGTCGAGCCCGCGCCAATCGTTGCATTTGCACCAATCTTGAGCGGCGCAATCAGGCTTGAGTTCGAACCGACGAACGCACCGTCGTCGATTTGCGTGACGAATTTGTTGACGCCATCGTAATTGCAGGTAATCACGCCGGCACCAATATTGACATGCGCACCGATTTCGACGTCGCCCAAATAGCTCAAGTGATTGGCTTTGCTGGACGCGCCGATGTGGGCTTTTTTGGTCTCAACAAAATTGCCGATATGCGCCCCCGCGGCAAGCTTCGTGCCCGGCCGCAAACGCGCAAATGGGCCAATGCGGCAGGCGCCAGTGCTGATCACGCCATCCAGATCACAATGGCTTAAAACTTCCGTGCCTGCGGCAAGCTCGACGTTGCAAATCCGCGTGAAAGCGCCAATTTTGACACCTGCGCCGAGTTTGACGCTGCCTGCCAAGATCACATTGACGTCAAGTTCTACATCCGCACCGATTTCAACCGACGTGCAGCGCACATCAACACGCGCCGGGTCAGCCACGCGCAGGCCAAACGTCTGGCACAAACGCCGCACTTCGCGCTGCTGCAAATAGCGCTCTAGCTGCGCTAATTCCCAGGCATCGTTGGCGCCAAATCCTTCAAAGGCATCGGTGGTAAACACCGCACGCGCGGGCTGTGCATCACGCGCGGCAAACTCGAAAATCTGGGTCAAATAGTATTCGTGCTGCTGATTATTTGGCGTCAGCTGTGCAAGCCATGCCCGCAGTTGGCGGCTTTCAGCGGTTAACACACCGGTATTGACGGTATTAACTGCAAGCTCAGCGGGCGTGGCGTCTTTCGCTTCGATGATCGCGAGCACGCGATTTTGCGCGTCCAGCTGCACCCGACCCAACCCTGCAGGTGCGGCAACTTCGCTGACTAAAACGCACAACGGTTGTGGCACTTGGAGTAGCTTTTCTAGCGTGTCCGGTCGCAGCGCCGGTGAGTCGCCATACAGCACCAGCACCCGCACGCCATCGGGAACATGATGCATGGCAAGCTTGACCGCGTCGCCGGTTCCTGACTGCACGATTTGCTCGATCCAATTGAGTGCGCTATCGTTGATTTCAGCGCGCACCTGGGCGCCCAAATGCCCGTAGACCAAATGAATTCGGGCCGGATTTAGCGCTTTTGCAGCCGCTAAAACATGCGCCAACATCGGTTTTCCAGCCAGCATTTGCAGCACTTTAGGCTTCAAACTTTTCATGCGCGACCCGCCGCCCGCGGCTAGCACGATGATGTGCAGCGGAGTTGATGCAGGCATATGGATCAAGCTCATTGGCGCAATAGTTCTTCGATGCGCATGCCGCGATCTACCGAATCGTCATACTTGAAATGCAGCGCTGGCATTTGTCGTAACGCTAAGCTTTTCGCCAAAAAGTGTCGGTAGCCTTTTGCCTGCGCGTTCAAAGCAATAATGCCAGCGGCGCTGTGCTCGGGAATTAGGGCGGTGACAAATACGGTGGCGTGTGCCAAGTCGCGAGTAATTTCGACATCGGAAACGCTCATCTCTGGAATGATGCGGTCGCGCACGTCTTGATGTACCAGGGTGGCAACTTCGCGACGCAACAGCGCGGCAACGCGGTCAGAGCGGTTAAATGAGGCACGTGCCATGGGAGTTTCCTTTTTGTCTCGCCAGGGGGCGACATATCAAATTATTGTACTAAAGTTCGGATGTACGGATTCGGCTGCTATGCTCGCCCCCCGACTTAAAAGAGCGCCCGTCATGGCTGCATTTCCGCTGTTATTAATCCCATTTTTGCTGGTTAACGTGCTGATGTTTATGGTCGATGGCGGTTTGACTGCGCAAGTTTTGAGTGCCACTTTGCCCTCTGGTGCGGCATTTAGCTTGACTTCGGGTGACTTGGCGGTGCTGGCTGGCTTGGTCTTTTTGTATTTTGAGATTTTAAAATCTACCCGCACAGGTACCAGCTCAATTTTGGATCACGTGTTGAGTTTGACGCTGTTTGTTGTCGCATTGCTGGAGTTTTTGTTGGCAAAGTCCGCTGGCAATACGCCGTTTATGTTGATTGCACTGATGATGTTTATTGATGTGATCGCAGGTTTCACGGTCAGCATCTCGGTTGCACGGCGCGATGTTGGTTTTACCCGCGCCAACTAGAGCGGTGCGCGTTTGTCGAACTTAATTGCACCGATTCAACCCTATGTTCCGCTGCGAATTCACTCTGAGTATTCGCTCGTCGATTCGACGATTCGCTTGGAGCCGTTGTTGCAACAGGCAAAAGCTTTTGGCTTGCCGGCAATTGCAATTACCGACGAGCTCAATCTATTTGCTTTGGTCAAATTTTTTAAAAAAGCCGAAGCGGCTGGAATCAAACCGCTCATCGGCGCAGACTGCTGGTTGCGTGCTGAAGCCGGCGGCACAGCTGGCGCAAGTCTCGCGCTAGCGACACGGCAAACAAGTGCGAGTGGTTCGGAGCGCTTTCGCTTCACGCTTTTATGCCAAAACCACACCGGTTATTTAAACCTATGCCGCTTGCTGTCGCGAGCCTGGATTGATCGCACCAAAGCAGTCGAACCGGCGATTTCTTGGTCGTGGTTGGCTGAGGCGAACGAAGGTTTGATCGTTCTGATTGGCTATCGTTCTGATGTGGCGCAGGCGCTGAGCGGTGGCCTGGATCGGCTGGCGAACACCCGCATGCGCCGTTGGGCAGAAACCTTTGAGGATCGCTGCTACATCGAGCTGTCCCGCTGCGGTCGCGCGGGTGAAAACGCCCTAGTGCAGCCCTTTGCGGAGCTTGCTGCAGCGTTAGGCCTGCCCTGTGTGGCGACCAACGAAGCGGTGTTTTTACCCGCCGCTGCGGGTCAAGCGACGGACGCAGAAATGGATGAATTTACCGCGCACGAAGCGCGCGTGTGCATCCACGAAGGCTATGTGATGAGCGACGCCAGCCGGGAAAAACGCCACACGCGCGATCAAGAGCTGCTGTCGCCGGCGGCGATGGCGGCGCGCTTTAACGACGTGCCAATTGCGCTGGAAAATACCCTGGAGTTGGCGAAGCGTTGCAATGTCACACTGAGTTTGGGTAAGTATTTTTTACCGAATTTCCCGACCCCAGAAAATGTTAGTAGTGATGAATTTTTGAGCGCTGAGGCGAATTTAGGTTTAACTGCGCGCCTGACGAAATTAGAAAAGTTGGGTCAGCTCAGTACCACGCGTATTGGCTACGCCGAGCGATTAGCGCTGGAATTGAGCGTTATTTTGCGCATGGGATTTAGCGGTTACTTTCTAATTGTGTCAGAGTTTATTCGTTGGGCCAAAGCGCACGGCATTCCGGTTGGGCCCGGGCGCGGCTCGGGTGCCGGTTCGTTAGTTGCCTACGCACTTTCGATTACCGATATCGATCCGATTCGCTATGATTTATTGTTTGAGCGCTTCCTCAATCCAGAGCGCGTGTCGATGCCGGATTTCGATGTCGATTTTTGTATGGACCGGCGTGATGAAGTGATTCAGCACGTCAGTGATTTGTACGGCGCGGAAAAAGTCAGCCAAATTATTGGCGGTCCTGATCAACAACCAGGGCATCATCGCCCGGTTCGTCCAGAACCTCGAAGAGGCGAGCCGGTTGAACGACGAGGCGATCG
>JANNYO010000279.1:0-6801 GCA_031410115.1 Rhodanobacteraceae bacterium
GCCGCTGACTTGATTCAACCCAGCGCCACTGGCTTTGGATTGTTGGTGGATCAACACGGGCGAGTCGGCGCACAAATCTATGCGCTCGGCGTTTTGACCTACGGCGAGCGCCTGGAAACCATGGCAGTACCTGAAATTCGCGCCCAGGCCGAGCGCATTGCCGAATTGATTCTGACCGGCTCGCTGCTGGATCAAAACGAGTCATCAACCTAAAATTCGATGAATACGTTTGCAGCTGCGTGGCGCAGCGCAATCCTGGATTTAGTATGCCGCACCTCCAGGAGCTAACTTAATGCCTAACTTTGCAAGCTTTCCAAGCGCAGTAAACCGCATTTTGCTGACGCTTATTTGCACCGCGTTATCTGTGCTAACCGCCACCGCACATGCTGCTGTCAACGGGCAAAATTTGGGCGCGAAATATGATGCGACGTTAAGCAACATCACCTTTCGCGTCTACTCATCACGCGCCACTCGTGTCGAGGTTTCGATCTATAAAACTGCATCCGGTGCGCAGCCGGTGGTGAAGTATTTGCTGAGCAAAGATGCCGCGAACGTTTGGTCGAAATCGGTTCTGACGGCGACTTTGAAAACCACGTACGCATTGACTGGAACGGTGTATTACGGCTACCGCGCTTGGGGGCCAAATTGGCCTTATGTCAGCACTTGGAGCAAAGGCACGGGCGTCGGTTTCATTGCCGACGTGGATGTCAGTGGCAATCGATTTAACCCGAACAAATTGCTGTTCGACCCGTACGCGCTGGAGTTGAGTCAAGACCCAAATACCGCCAGTTGTGCGGACGGCACAATCTATGCGAGTGGCGCGAGCTATCGCAACTTGGACTCCGGCCCGTGCGCGTCCAAAGGCGTGGTGTTGGCACCCAGCGCCACCTCGGTGGGTGTCAAACCGACGCGTGCTTTCAAAGATGACGTGGTCTATGAAGTGCACGTAAGGGGCCTCACAAAAAATGATGCCAGCATCCCCGTCAATCTGCGTGGTACCTATGCGGGCGCTGCATTGAAAGCCTCCGCTTTGGCAGCGCTGGGTGTGACGGCGGTTGAGTTTTTACCAGTGCAAGAAACCCAGAATGACACCAATGATGTCGACCCGCTTTCGGATGTCGGCGACAATTATTGGGGCTATATGACCTTGAATTATTTCGCGCCAGATCGGCGCTATTCGTCCGACAAATCTGCCGGCGGGCCGACCAACGAGTGGAAGGCGATGGTCAAAGCCTTCCACGACGTCGGCATTAAAGTTTTCATCGACGTGGTCTATAACCACACCGGCGAGGGCGGCGCGTGGGGCGGCACGGACGGGGTGACGGTTTACAACGTGCAGTCTTTTCGTGGCCTAGATAATCCGAGCTATTACGAACTCACGACGGACCTGCAGCATTCTTGGGATAACACCGGCGTGGGTGGCAACTACAATACCTACAACCCGATTGCGCAAAATCTAATCATCGATTCGCTAGCCTATTGGCGCGACGCGCTGGGCACCGATGGCTTTCGCTTTGATTTGGCTTCGGTGCTGGGCAATACCTGTCAGATCAACTGCTTTAATTTCAATAAGTTTGACCCGAATACCGCGTTAAATCGGATCACAACCGAGCTGCCCGCGCGCCCCAGTGCCGGTGGCAGTGGCGTTGATTTAATCGCCGAGCCTTGGGCAATTGGTAGCGACAACACGCAGGCCGGTGGCAACCCCTATCAAGTGGGGAATTTTCCCAGCGGCTGGTCGGAATGGAACGGAAAATTTCGCGACAGCGTGCGCGCCAAACAAAATCAATTGGGGCTGACCACCGTCACCGCGGGTGAGCTTGCCACGCGCTTTGCTGGCTCCTCAGATTTATACGGTGACGACGGTCGTAAGCCTTGGAATTCAGTCAATTTTCTGGTCGCACACGATGGCTTCACGCTAAAAGATTTGTACAGCTATGGCGCGAAACAAAACACCCAGCCCTGGCCGTTTGGGCCATCCGATGGCGGCGAAGACAACAACGCCAGCTGGGATCAGGCCGGCATTGCGGCCGACCAACGCAAAGCCGCGCGCACCGGTTTGGCGCTGATGCTGCTCAGCGCGGGCGTGCCCATGATCACCGGCGGCGATGAATTTTTGCGCACGCAGGCGGGCAATAACAACGCCTATAACTTGGACTCGCAAGCGAACTGGTTGAACTACACGCTGGATGCAAATGCCAGCAATCATCAAATCTATACCAGCCGCCTGATCGCGTTTCGCAAGGCGCACGCAGCGCTGCGGCCGAGCAATTTTTATCTGGGCACCGACAGCAATGGCAATGTGATGGAGCAACTGCGCTGGTTCAAACCCGACGGTGCGCAGGCGGACGCGGGCTATTTCACCAACACCAATAACCACGCAATTGCTTGGCGTATTGACGCCAGCGAATTGAACGATAGCGCAAGCGCCATTTTTGTGGCCTACAACGCCTGGTCGGGTGCGGTGAACTTTAGTTTGCCCTGGCCCGGCACGGGCAAATCTTGGTATCGAGTGACCGACACCGCCACTTGGAATGAAGGTGCAAATGCGGTGGCGCTGCCCGGATCAGAGGCATTTATTGGCGGCGAAAGCGTGCTCTACAGCCTGCAAGCGCGCTCGGTTTTGGTATTGATGGCGAAATGATTTGGGGATGGCGGGGTTAGTAATGCGCAGATGCACTCCCACGCTTCGCCTCCTCGAATGCCAAATTACCGAGGCCGCAAATGTTGATGCAACCTTTGGGCGTTCTGACTGCACATGCATGCCGTTTTCAACTATTTCGCTTTCACTTTCGCCTGATCCCCCGCCAGCACGAATCCCCATGCATCTGGATTTAGGGATTTCTTAATATAATCATTGACTTGCGCTAGTGTGGTTGCGTTGATTTGGCTTTCAACATTGGCGGAAAACGCCATGGTGCGCTGATATTCGGTTTGCGCGCTGAGTACGCCGCTCAAGCGGGCATCGTCGCTCCACGCGACGCGTTTGCTTTTGATAATTCCGGCTTTGGCTTTGGCCAGTTCATCGGCCGTGATGCCTGTGGTTTGAAATCGCTGAAGCTCCTCGATCACCGCTTTTTCGCTGGCAATTAAATTTTCCGGTGCGGCAATGGCATAGATCTGCCAGACCGACGCGCGGGTGCGGCTGCTGACACCGATGCCGCTGCCGCCGCCGTATGAAACGCCGTCTTTCTGGCGCAGCCGCTGCATCACCCGGCTGTCCAAACCGCTGCCGCCAAAAATATAGTTCGCAATCGTGGCAGGAACAAAGTCTGCGTCGGTGTCTTGCAACGCAAGGGGTAGCGACGCCATCAGCATGCCGTTGGCCTGGTCGGGCGTATTGATCCACGTGTGTTTAGGTGCCGCGCGCCGCGCTAATTCAGGGATTTCCGTGTAGGTGTTGGGTGCGCGCCAATTTTCATATTGATTTTTCAAGGCGCTAAGCGCTTGCGCTTCGTCGAACTCACCCACAATTGTGGCGCTGAAATTTGCCGCACCAATCAGTTCTGCGTGTGCTTGTCGCACGCTTTCCAAATTCAGCGCGGTGATCGCTAAGCGGGCGTCAGCAAAGCTTTCTTCCGCCGCCGGATGGCCTTTGGGATACGGATTGGTGGCAAGACTCATGGCGTTACTCGCCAGCGCCTGTGGGTTGGTTTCAGCACTTTCTAAACCACTCAGCGCTTCTTTGCGCCAGGCATCAAATTCTTTCGCATCAAAGCGCGGATGTTTGAGGGCATCTTCAATCAGTGCCAGGGTTTTCACCAGCGTGCCGGCAGTGGCGCGGCCGCTAGCGACCAACGTCTGCCCGCTCGAACCGATACTCAATTCTGCTTCATTCGCATTGATGGCATCGGTAAACGCGATGCGATCAAGCGTAGTGGTGCCACGGCTCAGCATCGCTACGGCGGCGTCCAGTGCGTGCATTTTGCTGACCAGCGATTTTTCGTTGCCCATGTGCAGGCTTAGGGTGAAATTCACCGCTTGATTGCGTGATTTTTTAGTCAAGGTTGCGACGTCGAAACCAACGCGGACTTGGGTACGCTTGATGCGTGGCTCCAGCGCTAACGGGCTGACGTCGAGCTGTTCACCGGCAGCAAGTGCGCCTGTTAGATCAGGTTTCAGTGCGCCAAGCTGTGCGGCTAGCGCAGGCGGCGCTGGGATCTCCGCGCGTTTCGGCAGGCCTTCGCCGGCGTTGAGTGGTAAATAGTTAACGACCGAACGATTAGAGCGAATCAAATAGCTTTGCGCGACGCGATTGAGATCACTAAGCTTCAGGGCGTCAAGCTGCTCGCGCTCGACAAAAAACAAGCGCCAATCACCCAGTGCGATGTATTCTGAAAGGCTTAATCCGACGCCTGACACATCATCTAAACTCGATTTCAGCTCGTTTTGATAGGCGCGCTTGGCGCGCTGAAATTCGGCTTCCGTGAATACAGCGGGCGCTTCAATTTCGCTTAAGGCCAAGGTTTTTGCTTTGGCTAAATCTTGCTTTTTATCAAAGCTCAAAATAAAGGTAGCCACCGAACTTTCTCGAAACGCCAGCGGAAAAGCTTGCGCGCTGGTAGCAAGGCCAGCAGTGACCAAGCTGGTTCGTAACCTACCGGTATTTTCGTCTGCCAACATGCGCAGCACCACATTCATTGCGGTGGCGTCAGGGTGTGCACCACCCGGCAAGTGATAGCCCAGCATCACCAGCGGTGTGCCAGAAACACGGCGAATGGTGGATTCACGCTCGCCATCTTGGGTCGGCTCAGTGGTGTAAAAAACCGGCAACTTGCGCGTTGGTTTTTTGATGGGTGCAAAGCTAGCAGCAATCAGGGCCAGCGTTTTTTCAATCTCAATGGGCCCAGCGACTATCAACACCGCGTTGTCGGGCTGATAGTAGGTGCGATAAAACGCCTGCAGTTTGGGGATCGGCACATTTTCCACGTCTGAGCGCGCACCGATCGAATCATTGCCGTAGTTGTGCCACATAAACGCCTGCGCCAGCATGGCTTTCATCGATACCGAGAACGGATTGGTTTCGCCCATTTCCATTTCGTTGCGCACCACCGTCATTTCTGAATCCAAATCTTTTTTTGCGATGTAGGCACCGGTCATACGGCTGGCTTCCATTTTTAGTGCCCAACTTAAGTTGTCACTGGCCGCCGGCATCACTTCAAAATAGTTCGTACGATCCATCCAAGTGGAACCGTTGTTTTGCATGCCGCGCTTGGAAAATTCGGTATCAATTTGCTCAAATCCGGGCGAACCTTTAAACATCAGGTGCTCAAGCAAATGCGCCATGCCGGTTTCGCCATAGTTTTCATTTTTGCTGCCGACTTTGTAGGTCACGTTGACCAAGATTTTCGCCTTGCTTTCGTCGGGATAGAGCAACACCGTCAGGCCGTTACTGAGGCGGTACTCAGTCATGCCGCCATAGCTGGGCCCGGCGGTGACGCCTTTCGGTAGCGCGGCGGCAAGCAATGGTGCGCATAAAAAAATAGCCAAAATAAGTGGCTTGGCGGCGATTATCGAACGATTTGGCGGCATATAGGTTGGACTTTTGCAGATAGAAGTTCGCGCATGATACCGATCATTGCCGGGTGTGGCGTGTTGCCCTTACTCAGATTTATCTGAGGCGCGAATGGGCGCTTGGACGAGCGCTATCGTGCGCTGGGCAGTGCATTGTTTAAACCTAGTTCGCTTAAATGAGTGCCTTGCATGTCGAAATTATTTCTGTTTTTGCTGCTTGTATCGTTAATGTCCTTATCTTATTCAGCGCCACCAGTGTTACGGTGCAGCACGCCAGCGGGCGAAATACGCTATCAAATGTCGGCGTGCCCAGCCGGATTTTCGCAAGCGTTGCTGCCGATGCACGATGCGCCGACGCGCAGTGCTGCCGCGCCTTCCGAGCGCTCCACGCCGGCTGCTTTGGTGCCTGCTTCACGCCCAACCGCGTCGCGTCGTGTGGCTAAAACCGTGCCCGCTCGTGCCGTCGGCAAACACCGTGGTCGGCGGAAGAAACGCCATTTAGAAGCGTCGTTGAGTCAAGCCGGTTGCCCGCCGACCTATGAAGATGCAGGCAGTTATGTGGTGTCAAAGCGCTGGATGAAAACGCCGTCCGGTCCGCGCAGCAAGGCACATGCGGGCCTGCGTGCGGCCTGGGGCGATTATAAAAATCTACCGACGAAAACGTATTTGAAAAACGCCGGGCTGTGGCCGAAAAACTGTCCGCCTTAGTGCGAACAAGTCTCGCCGATCAGGCGACACGGCAAACAAATCCGGCCGATCAGGCGACACGGCAAACAAATCCGGCCGATCAGGCGACACGGCAAACAAATCCGGCCGATCAGGCGACACGGCAAACAAGCGCTGCGGATAGCACAATTAAATCGCCACCAAACCTGCGCTCGCAAGCTGTAACCACTTCAATCCGGCGGCATCAAACTTGACTTCGACGCGCAGATACGCGCCTTCGCCCTCGGCGCTAATCAGCAAACCCTCGCCAAACAGCTGATGGCGCACCCGGCCGCCGAGTTTTAGTCCCATATTGGCGGATTCGCCGTAACGCTGGCGTGCGCCCCCGTAGTTCGAGCCGCCGTAGTTCGAACCCCCGTAATTTGCGCCGTAGCCGCTGCCGTAACCGGGCCGAGCGCGCGCTTTTGGGCGGATTTGATTGAGCAACTTCACGGGAATTTCGCCGATGAATCTGGATGGCTGCTGCAGCTGATATTGCCCGTGCCGACGGCGGCTTTCGGCGTGGCTGATATGCAATACCAAGCGCGCGCGGGTGATGCCGACGTAGGCGAGGCGCCGCTC
>JANNYO010000280.1:0-7933 GCA_031410115.1 Rhodanobacteraceae bacterium
ATTGTGCCGTCGGTCAATTCGAGCTGATAAATCACCGTTGGCGCGGTGGTGACCAAATCTGGTCGTATTCGCGCTCTAACCGTTCCTGCACAATTTCCATATGCAGCAATCCAAGAAAACCAATGCGAAAACCAAATCCCATTGCCTCAGAACTCTCCGGCTCGAAGGTAATCGAGGAATCGTTGAGTTTTAGTTTTTCCAGCGCCTCGCGTTGGGCCGGGTAGTCTTCACCGTTAACCGGAAACATGCCGGCAAAAACGCGTGGTTTAATTTTTTGAAAGCCAGGAAGTGGCGTCGTTGCTGGCTTTGCCGCCAGGGTCAACGTGTCACCGACCGGCGCGCCGTGAACTTCTTTAATCGAGGCGCAAATAAATCCGACTTGTCCAGCGCTGAGCCGGTCGCGCAGCACACGTTTAGGGGTAAATACACCCATTTCATCAATTTGGTGTGTGCGTCCAGTCGACATCACCAGAATCTTGTCGCCCTTCTTCAACACGCCCTGCATCACCCGCACTAGGGACACGACGCCCAAATAATTGTCAAACCAGGAATCGATAATCAGCGCTTTTACCTCATCCCCAGGCGGCTGAGTGGGCGCCGGAATGCGCTTAACCAGCGCTTCCAATGCCTCGCGAATGTTTAAACCGGTTTTCGCGCTGACTTCGACGGCATCGGTCGCGTCGATACCAATCACATCCTCAATTTCTTGTCGGACGCGATCTGGATCAGCGGTTGGCAAATCAATCTTATTGAGCACCGGCACGACTTCTAAACCCATTTCCACTGCGGTGTAGCAGTTCGCCACACTTTGTGCTTCAACACCCTGGGCCGCGTCGACGACAAGCAAGGCGCCTTCGCACGCAGACAGCGAACGGCTTACTTCGTAAGAAAAATCAACGTGCCCAGGCGTATCAATAAAATTCAAATGATAGGTTTCACCATCAAGCGCCAAATAATCCAAGGAAACGCTTTGCGCTTTGATGGTAATGCCCCGCTCGCGCTCGATATCCATATTGTCCAGCACTTGCTCGCTCATTTCGCGATTGCTCAAGCCGCCGCAAAATTGAATGAAGCGATCAGATAAAGTGGATTTACCGTGATCAACGTGCGCGATTATCGAGAAATTTCTTATATTTTTCATTCAATAGGGTTCCAACGCAAAGGCAGACGCCTTCGCATGTTTAAGACGCGTGTCTCGCGTACAGCGACACGCCAGGCAATGAGTAAGCGAAATAGTATGAATCCGGGCGTGTGAGCATAAAGTCTCGCATGCGACGGCAAACATGAGTAACGCCGATCAGGCGAAGCGGCAAATGAATGCATTTGCTTTGCCTTGGTGTTGAGCGACTAGCCCCGAGTTGCGCGCGAAGTGTAGCCCTTAACTGTAGAGGCAAACACCGGAACCCGACGCCACGCCTAGACTGCGGCAAACGAGTTCATCTTGGCGGTGGCAATTTCACCGAGCTAGCCGCAAAACCAAGCTATTGCTCGACGACTTCGACGCCCCCGAGAAAACGTTCCAGTGTCGCCTGTGGCACGTCACCCACCGCGATCAAGTCCACGCTGCCGTTGCGACGTACGACAAAGCCGGTGCTGCCACGTTGCGTGTAACCCACTGCGGGCAAATGGCCGATTGATTGCACGAACACACTCACACGCGCTAAACCGTCGCTATAAATTTGCTGCACGTGGCTGCCGTCCCGGCGCACCGCGGTCAGGCTAAAACCTTTCGGTTGATTGCGCACCGAAAACATCGATTGCATCGGCGCATTAACCGCAGCCGCGATCGGCGGATCAGCTTGAACAAAGCGGATGTGGTTAACTTGAACGCGCTCGATCAGCTCGCCTTTTCGATAAATTTCAGTTTTTAGGGGCAAACCGGTCGCTTCGTCCAGCCAAAGCAAACGCGTATAGCGCCAGCCGTCGCGCGGTAAAAACCGCAGGCGTTTGGTCACGCGATCAGCAATGGATTCAAAAGCAGATGAAGCTTTGCCCTCGGCAGCGATTTCTTCCCACTGCGCTTGATAGCTTGTCAATAGCTCTGACGTCGCGATCGATTGTTCTGACGCCGTTATTTGCGCCCCTTGCATTGATCCAAGCGCGGGCGCGGCTAACGACAGCACGCCGTTTTGCACGACCAGCACACGTTTAACGCTGGGCCTCGACTTGTTATCGATTGTTCCGAGTTCAATTTCGGCGCGATAGCTCAACGCTTTTGGGTTTGAAAATCGCTGTAGCAGCTGCTGCTGATCGACGCTTGCAGGCACCGCTCCGTCGGCTGATTCAGTGTCCAACGCATAAGCGCCGGTGCACGCACACAATAAAAAACTAAACAGCAGTCGCCGCTTTTTTCGTTGACGGATCATTGTGATGCTAGAGCCTGTAAATAAACCGCATCTGAGTTCGGCGAAATTGGCACGCCCTGCACATGCTGTAACAAAAACGCGTCCATCGACTGCGCGAGCAAAGCATCATTCTCACTACTGCGAACACTGATGCCCGAGCCTGAGTGTTCGGAAACGGCGTGCATGCCCACAATCGGGCTCGCAATCGTCAACGGCGACGCTACATCGGCGGTTTTCGGCGCGCGCTCGGGGGGGGCGACTTGCTGCGGAATTAAAAGCGCCGCCCAAGCCACCGCTGCGGCAATCGCCAACCCAGTGCCGAAGCGACGGACACGCTGACGCCCCTGCCCGGCTGCGATTTGCAGCGAATCTTCAGCGCCAGAATAGGCTTGAGTGACATTCGGCAGGGCGCGATCTTGTGCGATTTTACTCAGCACGCCGGCGCTGAAATTGTCTGCATCAATATACTCAGCCTGGCCGCGCAGTACTTCACCGATGCTGTGAAAACGCTGCCACTGAGCGTTCAACGCCTGATCGTGGGTCATCCGTTTCAGTAAAAACGCCGCCTCGGTGGTATTTAGCTCGCCATCGAGGAGCGCTGACAAAGATTCTCGCAGGTGCTCTGAAAGGGCCGGCGCATTTTTGCCATCTTCCTGAGCGCTAGATTCCGGTACATTTGATCTCGTATCGTTATTCATGGTTAGCTCTCTTTTCCGTGTCGCCTTTCGGCGAGACTTTTTTTTCCGTATCGCCTTTCGGCGAGACTTTTAACCTCATGCAGCCCATCTTAGGCGTGTTCCAACATCGGTCGAATGTGTTTATCCACCGCTTCGCGCGCGCGAAAAATTCTGGAACGCACGGTGCCAATCGGGCAATCCATGCGAACCGCAATTTCTTCATAGCTCAAGCCCTCAAGCTCACGCAAACTTAGAGCAAGGCGAATATCTGGCGGCAACGCTGCCATACTTTCGACCACGGCGCGCTGTATTTCTTCGCGCAGGAATTCGCGCTCCGGCGTGGCACGATCGCGCAAACTGGCGGGATCTTGGATTTGATCGGCGATATCTAATTCCAAACCTGAGGTCGGAATTTTGCGATTATTTGAGGCGAGAAAATTCTTCGCGGTGTTGAGGGAAATTCGATATATCCAAGTGTAAAAAGAGCTGTCACCGCGAAAGCCGTTCAAATTTTTATAGACGCGCAAAAATACTTCTTGGGCGATATCTTCGCACTCGGTGCGGTCGCGCACCAAACGACCAATCGCTGAAATTACCTTTGATTGGTAACGACGCACCAATAGATCGAAGGCCTTCATTTCGCCTGCCTGCGCCCGCTGCACCAACAGCACGTCTAAATCAGCTTCAGTCATCCAGTTCGATCCATGCGCCGAAGCGGAGTGATTGCGGTCGATCGGCTGTGCACACGCCGTCGGGGCAGAAGGTAAGGAATTGAGCAACGCCATAGAATAGCTGCCGTGTTGAAGATGGCGCGTTGAGTTGGCGCACGGCCAATAAGTTCCCGGCGGGTACGACGACCCGCGCGCCAGCGGCTTTTGCAAAACTTGGGAGCGCCAAACTTGGACGCTCGCTTCGACGGCATCAACGCACGCAAAAACCGCGAAAAAGCCATTTTCATTCAGGATTTGACGCCGAATTTGCAAACCGAATCCGAAATTGCGTGTAGACACCCGCCTGCATGCCAACTGACACTTTAGCGCCCACGCGCGTCGCAACCGCGGCAAGGACATCTAGGCCGCCACCGAAACCAAATCCAAGCGGATCATTTCCGTTGGCTGCAGTGGAAAATCCTGGCTGAAAAATAAATCCGGCAAGCTCACGCAAACCCAGAGTTTCGATGTTTCCAGGCAGTGCGCGCTGCAAAGCCAGGGCACGGCTACGTATCGCTGGTAAACTCAACCCGCGCCCGTCGTCGCGAAACAGCAATTCGTAGCCATCGGCTACAGCTGCCCAGCGCACCACCACGGTCGCTGTTTCCGATTTCCCCGCCGCGACACGTTCAGCGGGCAATTCAATCGCATAGCTCAGGGCGTTTCGAACCAGCGGCACAATGAGCTCAATTACGGATGGTTTGAAGTGATTGGGCACTGTCTCAGCACTCAAGTCTTGCCACTGCAAACGCACTTTTTTGCCCAGTTTTTCAGCGGTACGCACGCACGCCTGCTGAATCAAAGCAAGATCGAAACCCGGCCCAGAATTCGGCGTTTTTGGGGCGCTAGCCGGCGAAGATGGCGCAGTTGACGGGTCTGCGACGCGCTCGCGAGACACAATTGCCGTGTCGCTAGGCGCAGACTTTTCTTTCGTATCAACATCGTCAATCGCAAGCGCGATGGCTGCGGGTAACAGCGCAACCAGCTTATTGAGTTTGCGCAGGCCATCGTAAAGTTCATCGAGTTTAAGCGCCACGCGAAAAAAATCATTGCCTGCAAGCTCTGGCTTTTGACTTAAACCCTCCAGTTCATTGATCAGCGCAGCCGAATCCAGTTTGAGCGCCGTTAAATTCAAATTTTCCGCTGACTTTCTGAGGCTATAAATTTGCGGCAGCACCAAATTGATCAAAGCGAGAAAATCATCCCGCTCTTGGCCGCTATGTTTCAACTGCAAGTTTGCCTGATCCAAAACATGTTCGAAGCTTTGCAGCTTATTGACCAAATAACCTCGATCAAAGCTGAGCAAATTAACCAGCAGCTTCAGGGTTTCTTGCGACTCGGTTTCTAGTTTCCCTGACTGCGTCACTAGCGCTGAATTGGAACGCGTGAGCTCAGAAACGTCGCAAACCGCGACAAATATGCGCGATATCTTGCCGCTGTTAAAGCGGCGGCTAAATTGAATGCTGAAATGATGATCTTCCGGCTTCCCCGCCTCATTGAGCAATAGTGCTGTCACGTGCTCCAGTGGGTTTTTGGTAACTTCATGCTCGCCTTTTTCATCAGCGAACAGCGCGCGCGCGTGCGCGCAGCCCGCAGCACGCAGATTCATGTCGGAAACGAATGAAATCAGCGCTGAAAAGTCGGTTCCAGGTAAGAAGTTTTTTCCGTAAAAAAAGACCTCGAACGAATCGGAAACGGCACCTTGTAAACGCAAATTTTCATCAATCTCGAAAACTATAATCGGCGAAAACGCCAACAGCTGCTTATAGCTGTCGCGACCCACGATCAATTTTTGTCGCAACACACGTTGCTGCCAACCCAAAACCGCCGCCGTTATCAAAGCCAGCGCAGCAAAAAACAGAAAGGCTGCGCTCGTCATGCGAGTGTGCAGTCCACTCAAATGCAGCGTTAGCATGACGACGATGGATGCGTGCAACACCAAAATCGCCACATGCCCGATAACCGCAAGTCGCAGACGTTTGCCAGCTGCCGATGCGACACGATTCATTTGTTCAATCTAATCTGGCGTATTGCGAACCCGAACCGTAAAAGCGTTTCCACGCGCATCACCTTTGCATCCAAAACTTAAGCTGGACTATCGCCGACTGCGGCAGCGGGAACAAGCAAAAATTGGGCGTTCGAGTAACTCTCTAATAAGTCAATCACAAAGCAGCATTTTTCTTAAATTGCCCAAACTCACAGCAACGTTTTTGCAATTGCGCCGGTTCGGGTCAAGTGTTCGTTCAGCAACTACATTTAGACTAAAATCCGCAGTCCACGCAGTATTTTGTCAACCTTTACGGAGTTCGATTCCATGTCCACACAATCGGTTAAGCAATTGTTTTTGGTCGCCCTATTCGCCACGTCCGCAATTTTTGGCAGCACTCCGGCTTTCGCCTATCACGATGACGACGTTGACGTTATCGATGAAGTAACCTGCGAAAGCTACAAAGGCCGGGTTGCCTATTGCGATATCGACACACGTGGTGACGTCGTACTGGTTGAACAAATTTCGCGCGCGCAGTGTGTTGAAGGCCATAGCTGGGGCGTTGACCGACGTGGACTTTGGGTGAACCAAGGCTGCAGGGGCAATTTCGCCAGTGTCGTCGAACGCCCACGCCGTGGTCGTGGCGGCTACCGCCAGAACTACCCGCAGCAACAGCAGCAGCAAGAAACGGTTATCCGCTGCGAAAGCCATGATCAACGCCAAGCCTATTGCGCGTTGCCTTTTCAAGGCCGCGTCCGACTGGTCAATCAACTGAGTCGTGCTGCCTGCACCGAAGGCTACAGCTGGGGCTTTGACCGCCGAGGCGTCTGGGTATCTCAAGGCTGCCGCGCAGATTTTTCGGTCTATTGAGGCGGGATAAGTCTCCGCTTGCGGACACGCCAGATAAGTCTCCGCTTGCGGACACGCCAGATAAGTCTCCGCTTGCGGACACGGCAGATAAGTCTCCGCTTGCGGACACGGCAGATAAGTCTCTTTTTCCCGTGTCGCCTTCCGGCGAGACTCAGCAGACTAGCAAATAGGCCGGAAGGCGCATAAAAAAGAGGCGTACGCCCCTCAATTTGTGCTGGCTGGCTATGCACTGGCCTCATTTGCCGTGACCGCAAGCGGAGTCTCGCCGGAAGGCGACACGGGAAAAAGAGTCGCTTTTCTCAAGACTTCTTACTTCGGCATAGGCACCGTTAAACCCTGCGCATGCATCGCCGCACCCATATATTTGAACATATCCATATCCATCCCTTGGGCGGCCATGGCGTTTGGATTATTGACATAGCTTGCGCTCAATTTGCCAGCAATCGCGGAGTCCCCGCCGGTAAAGCTGGCCAAAAGTTCATGCCAGCGGCGCGCCATTTGCAAAACTTCAGGCGCACTGCTGGGTTTGGCAGCCACCATCGCCGCGCGCACCCGGGCGATAAGTTCTGGCCATTCTTGGCTGATTGCAGCAATTTTTTCGGGCCCGAGATCCACGCCACGTTTGCCCTGGGCCTGGTGCTCTGCGGGTGTTAAGGACTGCGTAAAATTCGTACTCATTTTAATGATTTCCAATAGTTGTGGGATTGGCAGAAAAGGAGCTTCTTTGGCAATTGTGATCAACTTTTTCAAATGCTCAAGCGCCGCTGCACGCGCGTGCAATTCAAGCTCAAGCTTGTCTAGCTGCGCCTGCAAAACCGTCGGCGCGACATCGTGATTTTGCCCAAGCATTTGGGTGATAACGCGCAGACTAAATCCCGCCTGCTGCAGCAACTTAATTTGCAACAGCTGGGTGATCGCGGTTTTGTCATACAAGCGATAGCCCGCCGAGGAATGATGTTTCGGCTGCAACACGCCAACGTTTTCATACAGCCGCAAAGCGCGCGCCGACACGCCTGAAAGTTGCGCGAGTGCGCCAATTTTAAGCCACGATGTCATTACTAAATCACCGCTGGATGAAAATGAATTCGCATTGCTGCTGATCGCGATACGGCGACTACTCGCCTGTTTGATTGCCAATTGAGCCGCTCCTTAAACTGCCAAGGTGACATTAATGCCTGACGTTAGGGCAAGGTCAAGCCCGCATATTTCTCAGCTCGCAGCACCATTACCGCCTTGGTATCAATAATTCGTTTGCCACAAGCCAGCGCAGACTTAATCTGGCGCGTCGGAAGCGACCAACCTACGCCGCTCCAGCGTCGACAAATGCATGTGGTACTCAAAACG
>JANNYO010000281.1:0-2259 GCA_031410115.1 Rhodanobacteraceae bacterium
GTACAGCCGCCATTGCCGCCCTCACAGGGAACGATTGAGAACACGCGAATTTTGGACAGCGCGGCCTACCGAATGAGTACGCTGCTATTTGTTGAAGCGTTGGATGGCAGTTTTACGATTCAGGAAGTTGCGCTGCCAAACAATATCACCCGTCAATTTGAAGACTTCGGATACGAAGAGTTTGATCTATTCGGCGATGGTCTGGCGGATAAAGTGAGCAGCTCCGGCTGCAAAGTTCAATGGAATGGGGACGCCAATCCTGCGTGTGGAATTGCACTACAGACGCAAAGCTACTTCTTCAACAACGGCGCCGGCCTACGCCCAAACCGCGCCCCGAACACCCCCGAACTTTTGTCCAGCGTCAGCGACGCCTACGGCAAATCCATTGAATGGCGTTACGACGCGCTGAGCAGCTCCGGTAATCGCAGTGCCGCTGAATCATTGCCGCTGTATCGCCTTCCGGCCCGCGACGGCATTGCACCCGATGCGCCCTACATTGACGCCAAGCATTTCTATTTCGCCTCCAGTATGCAGGTGGTGGCGGAAATGTTTACCCGCAATGGCATTGGCACAGGCGTCAATGCCGGCATGAATGAAACCCGCTATGGCTACGAGGAGGCGATGTATAACCAGCAGGGCCGGGGCTTTCAGGGCTTTCGCAAAATTGTCAGCGAAGATCGCACGATAGATAGTTCGGATGCTAACCAGCTGTTTGGCCTGCGCAACACCACAATTTTCCACCAAAAATTCCCGCTGACCGGCATGGTGGAATGCGAGGGCACGACGCCATTGGGGGTGGCGCTGAATACCTGTGCGGATGTGGTTAGTTCCAGTACGACCCTGATCTCTGCCAGTAAAAATGACTATCGCTGTGTCGTCACCGGCACTGCTGCAACTGCCACCGCCTGCACCACCTGGGCGAATCGCACAGCGGCAACCTATGGCTTTGCTTACCCCTTGCAAACCACCGGCTTTCAGTTCGATTTAAACACCGGCGTGTTGATGCGCAGCAGCAGCAAAAACATTGGCGCGATTGATCAATACGGCAACGTCAGCGCCGAAACATCGAGCAATACCAGCACCTTTGCCGGTGGCAGTACCGAAACCCGCGCCATGTCGGTCAGCCGCGTGTTTGATACCGCCGACGTCACGAACTGGTGGGTCAATAAGCTGCTCAAGCAATCCAGCACCGCCGCCGCCTTGACCGGCACGCGCGCGCTGAGCGGTTTGCTCAACCCCGCGCGCAGCAGCACCATGGTTTATGGTTATGCAGCGAACAATAATCGCCAGGTCAGCTGCGAGGCGATGATTCCCGGTATTTATGTGCCTGCCGTGACCGCCGCCAGCTGCGATACCGCAGTGTTTTTGCCCGACCCGGCCGCCACCGCTGCCGTCGATGGCAGCGCCGAACGCCGCACAAAATCCACCTTTGATAGCTTTGGTAACGTCACCGGCGTCGCCACCGCTGCACGCGGCGAAGCAACGGTGCGCGCGTTAGCCAGTGACTACACGATCAGCAGTGGTTATTTCCCTAATCAAGTCAAAGATGCGCAGCTGGCAATAACCAACAGCAGCTTCGACAATCGCTTCGGCAAACCGATCTCCATCACCGACCCCAACAGCCTGACCAGTACCACCACCTTCGATGGCATGGGGCGCGAGATTGGCATGGTGTTTCCAACGGCATATGTGGGGGATTTGAAAGATGTGCTGCAAGTCAATCGCATGGCACCGCCCAAGCTTGTCGCCTATGAAACGTGCACGGCGTTGCTCTGCCCGACGGGTGCTGCGCTGCGCGTGGTATCCGACCAACGCGGCACGCCGCGCCAGATGGTGTTTATGGACGCCCTCGGGCGCACCGTGCGCAGTGCAAAGGCGACGTTTAATCAAACCAGCTCGACCGGTGTGGTGGAAAGTTGGGATGTCGTCGACAGCGCCTATTCCCCCCGGGGTTTGCTCGCGACGAGCGCTGAACCACGCCGTATCCCAAAGAAGTTCCTTGCTAGCACGGCCCTGGTCAGCAGCGCGATGCTGACCAATTTTCAGTACGACAAACTCGGTAGGCCCATCACTAAAACCTCAGCGCGGATATCGCGTAGTAATCTGGGCGGCTATGGTGCGGCACTGAATTACCGCACGGAATACAGCCACAGCGGTTTCAAAACCAGCATTCGCGTGTGCGGGCTGGCGGGCGCGGGCAACTGCCCGGCCAGCGCCAATAGCTACGGCTATGTTTTGGATATGTCGCGCGAGTTTGAT
>JANNYO010000282.1:0-3006 GCA_031410115.1 Rhodanobacteraceae bacterium
GTACTGAATATCGGATCCAGCAAGCGTGATGTTCATCATCTCAGAATTCTCCGCCCCTGATTTTGGTCGGCGTGTTATTGCAAACACGGGCCCAGTTAAGGACTCTCGCGAAAACATTGGGAAATTAGCTGCGGCAAATGCGCTGTCAGCAATACTTCCCGCGTAAATTATTTCGAATCGGTCAACTACCGCCACAATAAACACAGGCCTTGCCACCCACATCACATGTAACCCGTACGTTAGCGCCGCCATCTGCACTAAGGCGATCGTACCCAAATCAAATTTCAACGACTTTTTGCCACTTTTGAACACAACGAGCGTCAGTAATGGCCCCAGAATGACGTCAACCCCCAACAAAATCATCACCAGCTTACTCGCACCCGCCGGTGCAAAATACGGCTGCGGGTAATAAACAAAATATAAAAGGCAAAACGCGGTGATACCGATCATCAAACTAATCGACAGGTGAATTCCAGATGCCTTCCATCGCGTCATAAAGTGACCTCTTTTTGCTTGGTTAACGTCAGTTTTTGCCCAACCGCAGCTGAATCAGTTGGTTTTACTCAATCCCCAGCTTCTTCAGCCGATAGCGCATGGCGCGGAAGGTGATGTTGAGTTTCTTTGCCGCAGCGGTGCGGTTCCAGCGGGTGTCTTCGAGCGCCTTGAGTAGGGTGTCGCGTTCGAGTTCCTCGACTTTTTCCATTAGGCCTAAATTGTTTTTTAATCTTAACGCAGCTTCGGCGTCGCTGGGAATGGCGGGTTGCATGCCGGTTCTTGGGCGCAGCTGCAAATCGTGGGCTTCGATGCTGTCGTTTTCGCTTAAGGCCACGGCGCGTTCGAGTATGTTTTGCAATTCGCGCACGTTGCCGGGGAAGTCGTATCGGCTGAGCTCTTCTTTTGCCTGTGCGGTGAGCGTGGGTTTGGCGATTGTCCACTCGCTTGCTAGCCGGGTCAGAAAGTGCTCAGCCAAAAGTGCCACATCGCGTCCACGTTCGCGCAAGGCGGGAATTTTTAGTTCGATCACGTTGATGCGGTAGTACAAATCTTGCCGGAACTGGCCGGCGTCGACTAATTTGGATAAATCTTTGTGTGTGGCGCTTAACAGTCGCACGTCGACCGGTACTTCGGCGGTGGCACCGATTGGGCGGACGGATTTTTCTTGCAGCACGCGCAGTAGTTTGACCTGCATGTGCATGGGCAGCTCGGCGACTTCGTCTAAAAATAGCGTGCCGCCGCTTGCGGCTTTAAATAAGCCATCCTTGTCGGCGGTGGCGCCGGTGAAGCTGCCTTTTTTGTGGCCAAAAAATTCGCTTTCCATTAATTCTGACGGTATGGCACCGCAGTTGACCGGTATAAACGGGCCGCTAGCGCGTGGGCCGCTGTCGTGAATCGCATGTGCGGCGAGTTCTTTGCCAACGCCGGATTCGCCAGCGATATGCACCGGCGCTTGGCTGCGGGCGAGCTTGGCGATTTTGCTGCGTACTTCTAAAATGGCGTCGGATTCGCCGAGCAGCTGAGTGGTTTTGTCAGATTTGGCCTCGGGTGGCGCGGCAGCGGCAGTTTCTGACTTCCCAGCTTCTGACTTCTCAGATCCGCGCGTGGCAGTTGCAGGCCGGGTTTCCCGCAATTTAAGCGCGCTAGCAACCAATGCGCGGATTTGACTCAAATCAACCGGCTTGCTAACAAAATCGAAGGCACCCGCTTTTAACGCATTGACCGCCGCTTCCTGATTTCCATATGCGGTAATCATCGCCACTGGCGTGTCGGGAAAGTCTGTACATATATGAGTGACTAAATCGAGGCCGGAGCCGTCGGGTAGGCGCATGTCGGTAAAACACAGATCGAACTTTTGCCGCGTGAGCTTTGCTTTCGCATCGCTTACCGTCATCGCGGTTTCGACCGCTAGGCCCATGCGAATCAGCGTTAGGGTCATGGTGTCTAACAGCGCGGGTTCGTCGTCAACAATGAGCGCGAGGCTTTTGGTCAAAATATCATCGCCAGTGCATTTGGGGCTCAAGCGTACCAATTTGAGCCGCTAGGTTAAACCGCCGATGCAAATATTAACGGACGGCACACGAATGGAATCGCCGGTTGTACGTCGTGCAATGTGCGGCTATAGTTCGCGGCCCCGCCGGTTCGGCGTGGGAAACGGAGAGATGGCCGAGCGGTTTAAGGCGCACGCCTGGAAAGTGTGTGTACGGTAATCCCGTACCGAGGGTTCGAATCCCTCTTTCTCCGCCAACTCAGAAAGAGAGGAACGACTGAACAGTCGGTATGCGCCTCAAATAGTTTCGTATGATCATTTGATAAAGTCTTTAAGTTGCATAAGTTTTTTAGTCGTACCGCAAAGTTACACGCACGCTTTCTATGGCCTCTGCCGGTACCTTCGCGTTGCTAGATTGCAAACCCCGCCAGGGCCGGAAGGCAGCAACGGTAGTGATCGAACAAGCGCGAAGTGTTGCTGGCAGGGGCCGCCTCAGAAAGCCAATTCGCCGCACCAGTCGGTATGCAGTTTAAGTACTTGTCGCGCTTCTAAAGCCAAGTCGCCCACTACCAGCCCAAAATTCCTGCATAATTCAACCAGTCATCACGACCGGTCAGAACCCTATGGAAATGACAATTACCGCCACAGAATTCAAAGCACGTTGTTTGGAGCTAATGGATCGCGTGTATCAAACGGGCGAATCCATCGTGATCACTAAACGCGGTAAGCCGGTTAGCCGTTTAACGCCACCAAAAATTCCAGTGAAAAAGACAAACTTTCTGGGCTGCATGGAAGGACAGTTGGGCGAGCTTGCCAATTTGCCGCCGGAATATTCGGTTTTTAACTTTGATGACGCACCCATTTTCAGTCTTTTTGCCAGCACTGAGCCAAGCGGGCAAACGCCTTGATTTTACTTGACACCCACGCGTTGATTTGGGCGGCTTCTGATGTCAAAAAACTTGGATCGAAAACGCGCAACTTGATTGAAGCAAAATTGGATCAGGGGAAGGTTGCCGTTTCAG
>JANNYO010000283.1:0-13692 GCA_031410115.1 Rhodanobacteraceae bacterium
ATACAGCCGCTCATAGGCCAAGCGACGCTTGATGGTGCTGAAGGCGTCTTTCCAATCTAAATCAAGGCCGACTTCAGTTAACTTCACACCGCCGCGATCCAGACCAGGCGTTTTATTCATCAGCTTGAGTTCGATGCGCTCTTGCGGTTGCAACTGAATCAGCAGCGAATTCTGCTGCATCTGGGCGCCGCCGAAAATGGAGTGCGGCACATCCCGAAATTGCAGATAGATTTCAGTCGCCCGATGCGGCATGCGTTTGCCGGTGCGCAAATAGAACGGCACGCCCGACCAGCGCCAATTATCGATCCCACAGCGCAGCGCGACAAAGGTTTCGGTTTGACTCGACCGATTAAGCTCTTGCGCGTAACCGGGTACCGCCACACCTTCAACCGCGCCGGCGGTGTATTGCCCGAACACGGTGTGGGTAGCGATATCGTTTGCGCCAATCGGCTTGAGCGAGCGCAAAACTTTTAGTTTTTCATTGCGTACCGCACTTGGATCAAAGTGCGAGGGTGGCTCCATCGCGGTCAAGCACAGTAATTGCAGCATGTGGTTTTGCAGCATGTCGCGCATCGCGCCGGATTCATCGTAATACTCAGCCCGGCCTTCAACACCGACGGTTTCCGCGACCGTAATTTGCACTTGCTCGATATGGCGCGCATTCCAAAGTGGCTCGAACAGCGCATTGCCAAAGCGTAGTGCCAGCAAATTCTGCACGCCTTCTTTGCCCAAATAATGATCAACCCGAAAGATACGATCTTCATCAAAGGCCAAGCCCACGCCATTGTTAATTGCTGTGGCGCTGACTAAATCCAGACCAATGGGTTTTTCTAACAGCACCCGCGTGCCGGGGCCGGATAAACCCGCCGCGCTTAGGTTGGCGCAGACTTGCGCGTAAAATTTTGGCGCGGTGGATAAGTGATAGACCACATCCCCCGTGCGCAACTCTTTGATACGTGCCGCCAATGCTGCAAATGCCGCCGCATCGTCAAATGTTGCCGCTTGATAGCGCACCCGGGCCAGGAAACTAGCCAATGAGTCCGCCTGAAACTCACCCGTCGGCACGCGTTTTTCCACCGACGCGCGCACGTGATCAGCAAACGCCGCATCGCTCAGCGCACTTCTGGATGTGCCTAAAATCAGCAGCGCGGCGGGCAACAGTCCATCGCGGTGCAGGCAATACAAAGAAGGCAACAACATGCGCTCAGCCAGATCGCCGGTGGCACCAAAGATGACAAATAGATTGGCAGCTGGACTCATGTTTGGTTCCTAATGAAGTGCGAGCGTGTGCAAACGGATCGTGAATTTAAGACTATCGCAAATGCGTTGATCCGCCCTAGCTGCATACGATTGCAGTTTCGCTCAGCGTAACTCGCCTTATTCAAAACCATTGCGAAACAGCACGGATGCTAGCCCAGTAATCGCGACACAGTTTGAATACTCTGACACGATAAAATTACTCGACGCTGGCGTTATCCGGCGGCGCGTTTGTGAACTGAGAAACTTTCCCACCGGCAAGTTTGGTGCGTCAATGGAAAAACGCGCATTGCCGCTGGCATCGGGCGTCAGCGTGGCAAACACACCTGGGAACGCCGCTTGTGCCTCGCCAAAACCGCTGGCGTCGCAGCTATTGCTGAAATAGAAACTGACGTTCACCGCCACGCCCGGATTGGCGTTGAGCACGCCGCTGATACTGCCGAGCGTGCCACTGGGATCACGATTTGCGCTGTGGATTTGCGGGTAGTTCAAGCCTTCGTTCGGCCCACCGTCGATGTCCAAATCATCATTCGCGTTTACTCCCAATGGCGCGATGTCAAACCCCAAGCCGCCATTGCCAGCGACTGAGCCAGCGCCACTATCGACTGACGCACTGTCGGTGACAAAAACACCCGCGCCTGCGTTGCCCCGGACGCTTGCCTCAGCGCCCACATTGAAGCGGTAGCGGCCACCGACAAAAGCTACCGCGGTGCCGCCGACGTAAACGCCATGCCCGGCATTGCCAAATGTGGTGCCAGCAAGGCCCATGCCGATGCCGTTGCTAGAAAGCTCAGTCAAGGTTTCGCTGGCTAAAATACGCGCGCCATCGCTGCCATTGGCTGAGATAAAATTGTCTTGGATGCGCAGCGCATCGCTGCCGACGATGGCAAAAATGCCATAGCGGGCATTGCCGAGTGCCGCCGTAGCGCTGGCATTTAAGCCAATCACATTGCCGCGCACGGTGTGCGCGCTGGATGGCAAACGCCCAGGCGTTGAATTGAAATCTATCCCGTCACTTAAATTGCCGGAAATGACATTCAAATTGGCCGGGCTGACATCGATTGGGCCGCCATCGTTGAGGCTCTGATCGCCAACCACATTGCGGCTGCTATTGGCACCGAACACGATCCCCACAGCGTTGCCCGCGCTGGTATTACCAGTGACGTCGGTGCCAATAAAATTGCCGGTGATACGAATCGAACCGAGTTCACACAAATTGGGCAACTGGCAGGCGTTTTCCACCCGAACCCCGGCGTTTTGAAAGCGGTTGATTGCCAAGCCACTGATCCTAGAGCCGCTAGCGCTGCAGCCGGGCGTCCCGGGTGCTACTTTGCTCAGCGATAGGCCATCCACCGCCCCTGCCAGTGTGCCCCCTGCCAGTGTGCCATCCAACTCGATTTGCAAAATCGCATTGCTGCCCTGCGGCGCACTGTTCAAAACCGAACCCGCTTGGCTGTAGCCATCAATCAGCGTGCTGATGACAAGCACCGGAAGTGCTGACAGCGGGCGGATTGTGTGCGGCCCGATGCCTGGGATGGCAAAGACAATGCTGTGCCCCGCACATGCGCTGCCAGCGGTTACGATTTGCGCATTGGCAGTCAAAATCGCCTGGCGCAATGAGCCAGGGCCGCTGTCACTGGTGTTGGTTACGGTGTAGATATCGGCAAGTGACGCGCCGCTGAAAAGACAAAAAAGCAAGCCTAGTCGGTGCGTATTTAGCGGGATATTCATGGTTTTTCCTGAGGGAAAATTGGGTTGAGGGGTAACAACGCTTCAAATCCATTTTTAAAAATAGGCTCCAGCGACGGCGCACTCGCGCCAAATTCAAACGCACCAATATCGCAGCGCACCCCAAAAATACGCGGTGCACCGCGCTGGTCGCTGGCAAGCATTCGCAGCGCGGTAAAACTCTCAATCGCACCGCCATCGTAGCGCGCCGAATTATTTTCCAGTACGCACTGAAACACGGTTAAATCACCATCGCTATCTATCGCGCCGCCGTCAGTTCTGGACCGCCCGTGGCGAATGGTTAAATCACGCAGCAAAACATTGCGCAGCGCCTCAATCTGAAACACCTGATCGGTCTGATTACCATCAATAATCGTACTCGCTGCACTCGCGCCTCGGATGACGGTGCGCTCGTTGGCAACAAGCGGTGCAGGGAGGTTCAGATCGCCGCTGGCATCGTCATTTCCGTCTATCGGCGGGATGCTGAGCAGGTATATGCCGGCGGGAATATTGATGATGGCAAATTCGGCGGTCGCTAACTGATTGGCCTGCATTACCGCCGCGCGCAACGAACAGCGGCCAGCGGCGCTGTGGCAAATGCCATCGGTCGTGTCATCGTCAATTTCATCGATTGTGGTGTTGACGAAATAGTTCTGATCCGCGTGCACCGGGCTTGGGCACCCGATTATCGTGAGCATTAAAAAAATATAGTTTTTCATTGGTAGATCCCTTTGCCTAGATAACCGCAAAAGCATGCAAAAGCGGTCACGCGAGCAAAAAATCCTCGCTATGATTTGGGAATGACGGAAAAACACCGATTACCCGACGACCACAGTACGGCTGAGGATGTGCTCAGCTCCGAGGCGGTAAGCCAGCTCGCCGATCAGCTGTTGCCGCTGTTCTATGATGATCTCAAGCGCTTGGCGCACCGCGAACGTGGGCGCTTAGCTGCTGGGTCGACGCTACAAACCACGGCACTGGTCAACGAGGCTTACCTCAAGTTGCGCGGCAGCAACAGCTGGCATAACGACGCGCATTTTTTGCGCGCGGCGGCACAGGCGATGCGTCACGCTTTGGTCAATCACGCCCAGGCGCGGCTCACGCTCAAACGCGGCGAAGGGCTTGGCGCTGTTGCACTGGCGGATCTGCCGCTCGAGGATGTGCCTGACGCAGCGTTGGGCAATGATGTCGGCTTGGTGGCACTAAACGACGCGTTGAGCGCACTCGCACAGCATTCCGTGCGCCTTGCACAGGTGGTGGAATGTCGCTATTTTGCCGGTTTTGATGAAGTTGAAACCGGTAACGCGCTCGGCATCTCGGAACGCACGGTAAGGCGCGATTGGACCTTGGCACGCGCATGGCTGCATCGGGCCTTGAGCGACGCGGATTAGCGCAAAATTCGCCCTAAGCTCAAGCTAATGTCGTTCCAACTCAAGGCGCGCTGCGCGCACAAGCGCCGATTCTGATGTCGGTTTCGCCTGCGCTAGGGCCGTTGCACTGGCATCAAACACCGCCTGTGCTTGCTGATGTTTCCCGCTTTGTAACAAGCAATGCACCAAACTCATCGCCGCCTCAATCGCGCGCCGATCTGTCGCACCAAATTGCGCAGCCAAACGCGTATGCGCTTGGCGCAAAGCCGCTTGCGCCTGCTGATATTGATGCCGTTCGCTCAAGGTTTTGCCCAGGCCTAAACGCGCCGCTTCGCCGTAAATATGTCTGCCATCGCCGATGCTGGCAAAGTTCAACAGTGCTGCCCTAAAACCGGCTTCTGCTGCGGCGAAATCACCGGCTTCAAAGTGTGCGTCCGCCAGCGCAATTACGCTAATTGCGGTGTGTATGTGGGCTGCGCCAAGCGATTTCAGATTAATGCTGTAGGCGCGCATCAGTGCCGCGATTGCCTGACGATGTTGGCCCTGCGCACTCAGCGTTTGCCCAAGCCCGGTTAATGTCGTCGCGACAAAGCTATGTGTGGGCCCGTAATTATGTTCATACAGGCGCAGCGCTTCCTGAAAAACCGGGATCGCCGCGTCGCTGTCGCCGCTTTGCCGTAATGCCGACGCCAACTGATGCAAAGCATCGGCAACACTTGGATGGAGCTCGCCCAGCAGTGCGCGCGTCTGGGCAACATTAGTGCGCAACAGCGGCAGTGCTTCATCGAAGCGCCCTAAAGAAGTCAGCACCATGCCGAGCAGTTCAATCACTTCTAAGCGCATGGGTAAATCCGCCGGATCATTCGGATTAAGGCCTGCCAATGCTGCCCGCAAAGGCGCTTCGGCGGCCGCAATCTGGCCGGCGCGAAAAGTGTAACGACCGCGATCCGCGTAGGCACGGGTGATGTCGGCGGCGGGCATCAACTTGGCGTCTTGTCCCGGTGTGGGGCGTTTTCGCCGTGTCGCCTGTTCGGCGAGACTCAAAACAATCGCCTGATCCGCCCAAGCCATCGCTTGCCGTTCGTTCGCGCGTGCGGACGCGAGTTGCCCAAGGGCGAGCAGAATACGCATGCGCAGCGGCGCGAGCTGATTGGCGTTATCGCCGCTCGCGCTTCGCAGTGCTTGATGCAGTAGGGTATCTGCCAAAGCGAATTGTTCCGCGATGCGCGCAGCAACGCCACGATCTAACTGTGCGGCAATCACGCGCGCATCGCTCAGCGGATAGGCGCGCAGCGCAAGTTCTAGGCGTTTGGCAAATAAATCACCGCTGCGCTGTACTTCGCCCAGTGATTGATACAGCGTGCCACTGACGCCCAAAAGTTCAATCTGGGTGTCGATATCGCCGCTGAATCCAGTTTCAATTTGGCGGCTTCCAATATCAACCAATGCGCGTGCGCTCAAAGCCCGGGCGTTGCCAGCGGCTGGATTATTTTGTTGAAATAAATTAATCAAGAATGCTTTGACCGTATCCGCCCGCGCCAACGCCGCCTCGGTGCGCAGCCGCGCCTGATTGGCATAAAGCGCTGCCGCACTGAGTACCAAAATCAACGCCGCCGCCGCACCCATAGCTAGCCAGTTGCGGCGCAGAAAAAGCCCAGCCGCATAAAGCTGCGCACCGCTGCGCGCCTGCACCGGCTCATGGCGAAGGTAGTGCTGAAGATCCTGCGCAAGCGCATTGACCGTGGCAAAGCGATGCGCGGCTTGCTTGCGTAAACACTTAGCCACGATCGCGTCTAAGTCGCCGCGCAACATACGTGCTGGCACCGGCGGCGACAGGTTCTTAACGCTTGCCGTGTGTGCCGCGCGGCTGGGCAGCACCGGCGGGCGCTGCAACAGCAGTTTCAGCGCCAACAGCGGGGGCAAATGATTGAGCGACAGCGGCTTGCTATCGGTCAGCAATTCAAACAGCACAACACCCAATGCATAGACATCCGTGGCGGTGGTGATTGCCTGCCCGCTCAGCTGCTCAGGCGCTGCATAGTCCGGCGTGAACGGCGCCCGGGTGAGCTCCGCGTCACAGTTAAGTACGCTGGAATCAAGCAATTTCGCAATGCCGAAATCGAGTAGTTTTATCCGGCCCTGTGCGTTCACCAAAATATTGTCAGGCTTTAGGTCACGGTGAACCACCAGATTTTGATGCGCAAACGCCACCGCGTCACAAATCTGCAAAAACAGCGCTAAACGTTCCGACAAAGGCGAACGTCGCGCCCGGCAGTAATCACGCAGCGACACACCTTGAACAAATTCTATGACCGTAAACGGACGTCCGTCGGGTGCCACACCGCCGTCCAGCAAGCGCGCAATGCCGATGTGCTCAAGCTTCGCCAAAATCCGCCGCTCAGCGTGGAAACGCTCAAGTTGCGCTACGGCATCGGACTGTGCCGCTGTATCGCATTGCATCATAGCGTCAGCGCGCAAAAGTTTGATCGCCACGCGCTGCGCAAAGCTGGCATCCACGCGCACCCCGGCATAGACCTCACCACTGCCGCCGCGCCCTAGTAGTTCGGCAACGCGCCATGCACCCAGGCAAGTGCCGGTTGCCAGCGACTGTGGCAATGGGAACGCTGCGCTCGACGACTGCGGCGAAGGCGTCGTCGCTGCGTAACTCGAGGGCCCGGCAGAAGAGTCTCCGCTTGCGGACACGGCAGAAGAGTCTCCGCTTGCGGACACGGCAGATGAGTCTCGCCGACCAGGCGACACGGCAGATGAGTCTCGCCGACCAGGCGACACGGCAGATGAGTCCAGCGGGCCGGATCCGTCGTGTGCGCGCAACAGCGCGCGCAGCTCGTGCAGCAGTGGCGCGTCGTCGCCACAGGCATCTTGCAAAAATCGCTCCCGCGCTGCTGCCAATTGCCCGACTGAGCGCCCGGATGATTGCTCCGCCGTCAGCGCAATCGCGCGCGCAAACAGTATTTCCAAACGCGCCCAGCGCTGGGGTGCCATGGCAAAATATTCCTTAAAAATTGATTGACTTGGAGTAAAAATAATCAGTGGCTGGGCTTGGTGTTGCCGATAGCGCCGCCGGGAAAGCAATACAGCGAAGGCAGCAACATGCGCTCTGCCAACATAAAAAAGCCCTCAACACGGAGGGCTTTCTAACCGAACTTTGCGAATGATGGTTATCGTTTATTTCGCCAAAAGCGCCGGGTGTACCAGCTGCCCACCTTCAACATTGACGCCTTTCGCTAGCGCGACGTGATCGCGCCAATTGCCGGATGCTAGCCGTTGGGTGTAGGGCAAAATCGCTGCCGATATCGCTTGGCTGGATGTTTGAGGCACCGCACCGGGCATATTGGTCACGGCAAAGTGGATCACGCCATGCTCAACATAGGTTGGGTTGGCATACGTCGTCGGGCGCGCGGTTTCGATGCAGCCGCCTTGGTCGATGGAAATATCCACGACCACGCTGCCGGGCTGCATGGACTTAATCATGTCCGTTGTGACCACCCGCGGCGCACGTGCCGAGGGAATCAACACCGCTCCAATCACCAAATCCGCATCGCGCACTTCACGCGCAACATAGCTTTCATGCGGGTAGAGCGCGGTGACGTTATTGCCCAGCGCCATCATGCGTTCTAAGCGCTCGGGGCGGCGTTCAAACACCACCACATTCGCACCCATCGCCGCTGCCAGCGAAGCCGAGTTGCCGCCTGCCGCACCCGCACCCAACACCACGACCTTGCCGCGATCCGCCGATGGTAAGCCGCCTAACAGTTTGCCTTTGCCACCGTTGGGCTGATGCAGCAAGGTGGTGCCCCACTGCACCGCAATGCGCCCAGCGATGACGCTCATGGGTGCCAATAGCGGCAGTGAACCATCGGCTTCTTCAACCGACTCAAAGGCGATGCCGCACAGGCCAATTTCCAGCAAGCGCTTGGTTAGTGCGGGCTCTGGCGCCAAATGCAAATAGCAAAATAGCACGTGATCTTTACGCAGCAGCGCCAAATCACCGGCGATGGGTTCTTTGACTTTGACGATCAGCTGGCCTTTTTCGTAGAGCTCCGCCGCGTCCTTTGCAATTTTTGCACCGACGGCGACAAATTCGGCGTCGGAAAAACCGCTCTTAACGCCTGCGGTGGTTTCGACATACACCTCGTGCCCGGCCTTGACCAAATCGCCGCAGGCTGCGGGGACGAGGGCGACACGGCCTTCTAGGGTTTTAGTTTCTTTCACGACACCAATACGCATTTGTTACCTCCCGAGTGAAAAAGCTCTTGTATTTGAAAGCCCAGGTTTAGCCGGAGCTTGACGCGGATGATACGCAATCTTGTGGTGTGTAGGCGCAGGTTGTAGCGGTTGCCGTTTTGTCTGCACGCGCCTTGGTTTGTCGTGTTGCCGATACGCGACTTCGATGCACGCGACGTCGGAGCACGCGACGTCGGACAGCCACCGGCGTATAAAGCGCTATCGACCCGCATACGAATACCAATGTCATCCATCAAGTTTAAGTTGCCCACACTGCTGCTAATTTTCACGCTCTTGATCGCAACGCTTGCCCGTGCGCAAGTTGCGCCGATTTGGTCTAGCTCGTGGACGAGTATTGGTAATGCTTCTGATATTCCACAGCTGGTGCGCGCAACACCCGACGGCGGCGCGATTGTCGTGGCACGATCAGAGGGCCCAGGCGTGTCTGCGCGGCTACAAATCTTGCGCTTTGGCGCTGATGGCAGTTTGCTTTGGCAGCAGCAAGACTGTGCCTCAGCGGCCCCCTTAGCCATTTTTGCATCTGAAATACCGCCAGTGGTGCTAGCGCTTGCCAACGATGGCACGGCGGTGATGGCAGCGGTTTGCGTCGACATCAATAATGAGATGCAATTGCGGCTGAAAAAGTTTGCGCTCGCTAGCGGTGCGCTGATCTGGCAGGTGCAGCGCGATCTCAGCCCGACCGGCTTGAATATGCGCAGCCCCCTGTTAGCGCGCGATGCGGCAGCGAACCGCATTGTGGTTGCGGTTGACGACGTGGGTGATTATGTGGTGTTGCGCTATGACGAAGCCGGTCAGGCCAGCGCGGAAATTCGCTCGGGCGCTAGCAATCGTATCGACACCCCAACTGACATTGGCCTGCAAGCCGACGGTGGCATTGTGCTCACCGGGTTAGAGCAACAAAGCCCGACACATCTGGGTTATCGCACGATCGGTTTCAACAGCGATGGCAGTGAGCGTTTTGTCGATCAGCTGATGGGTGTTACCCCTAGCGTTTCGGGTCTGGCCTTCCTGAGCATTGATGCACAGGGCGCAATCACCGTCGCTGCAAGCCCAGAGTCAATGTGTGGGCTAACCGAGTTGGCGGTGTATCGCCTGAGCGCTAGCGGGCAGCGGCTGTGGACGCGCATGGGTGATGGGCCCTGCAGCAACAGTGTTTCGGAACGTCCGCAATTGATCCAGGCCCTGGCGGATCAAAGTGTGCTTGTCGTCAGTGACGTGAGCCATGGCGGCCAGGCAGGCGGAATAACGGTGCAACGGATAACCAAGTCGGGCAATCGGGTTTGGCGGCGAACGGCGCCGAATTCAGTAGGACTATTGGAGGGTGCGGCCGTTGATTTCAGCGCCGCCCGCGTGCGCGCCGTTGGGCGTGCAGGCATGGCCGAGTGGAACTTCAATGGCACGCTCTGCCAAAGCACTGCGCAAGCATTCAATGGTAGTGCGAGCGTGATCGCCAACGGCGCCAACTGGCTGGTCGCCCACACAAGCGCATTTAGTTCGTTAACGAATCTAGATATGAAACTCAATCTTTATCCAGGTGTGGCGTGCGTTGATGACGTGCTGTTTGCCAATGGCTATGAGTGACGGAAAAATAGTCTCGCCAAACGGGCGGCACGACAGACGCGTCTCGCTAAACGGGCGGCACGACAGACGCGTCTCGCCAAACAGGCGGCAAGGCGAGCGTTGCCCAAAACTGCGGGGCAGGGCGCATTTGCACAACCTAGTTGTCTGCCGTGTCGCCTTCCGGCGAGACTTCTATGCACAATTTGTACGTGCATCAAATCGAGGAATTTTTATGTTGAGTTGTTTGCGATGTACACGTGGATTTCCCAATCTTGTTTTTTTCAACTGCGTGGCGCTTGCGATTTTATTTGCGGGCCCCGCGCGTGCGCAGGTCATTTTGGGTGCGCACACCTTGCTTGGGCAGGAAGACGGAAATAGCACCAGCCCGGCGCTGACGCTGCCAATCAGCACCTCGGCATCTGCCAGCTATTTGCTTAGTTTTTCTGCTGGCTATACCGGTAATAATAATTTGCCGACGGATAACAAGGGCAATGTTTGGCAAACACTTGGGGCGCCGGTTATTTACGAGGGCTACGGCGGCGCATTTAATGTCAAAGCTTTCGCTGTCGCAAACGCGCTCGGCGGTGCCGGGCATCGCGTGAGTATCGTTAAAAATGCGAATCAAAGCGGCGAGCTTACTTTACCGTTTATCGAAATCAAAAATGCGCTACTTCAGCAGGTCGCGCAAAACTACGCGCCATTCGGAACGAACTTAACAAGTGCCAGCGTGACCACCACAGGCCCAGCGGTTTTGCTTGCCGTTTGGTGGGGCGACGGTGGTGGCCTTGTGCATACCGCGGTGCCGAACAACGGCTTCAATATCATTGAAAACTTCGTCAATTTGCCGCCCGGCAGTGCGGTGCAATGCGTTGTCGCGGCGAAAACAGTGAGCGCTGCTGGCACCTTCAACGTCAGTTGGGCGACCACGCCAGCGCAGGGCGCACCGCTGTGGCTTTTTGCGTTTCAAGCGGACATGGGCGGATTCGTCAATGGCTTCGAGTAGCTGCGCCTTTTTCGCCTGAGTTTGACTCGAATAACGCCGCTGTACTGGCGCTGTTACAAGTCAATGCGCGCATCACCTAACCCTTGCTACGATTCGGGCACTGCAACTCGCAACCCACCAATCAAAGGCAAGTTTTGAGCGAATACTTCTTAAAATATCATCGTGGCATCAGCGAAATTGGCGAGACGGCGTGGCAAACGTTATTGCGGGGAAATGACAATCCTTTTGTCAGCTACGCGTTTTTAGATGCCTTGGAAAATTCCGGCACGATCCGTAAAAGTTATGGTTGGCAGGTTTTGCATATTGCGCTTTACGATGCGGATGGTGTTTTGTCTGCGGCGTGCCCGAGTTACGTGAAGCAAAATTCCCACGGTGAGTTTATTTTTGACTGGGCTTGGGCGCAGGCCTATGCCCAGCATGGGCTGGACTACTATCCGAAATTATTGTGCGCGGTGCCGTATTCGCCGGTTGCCGGCCCGCGTTTATTGGGCCGTGAACGCGGCGCAAAACGTGCGTTGATTTTGGCGTTGCAGCAAAGCTGTGCCGAGCTTGGCTTTTCCAGCGCGCATGCGAATTTTTTAGACGCCGATGATGCTCCGCTTTTCCGCGAAGCGGGCTGGCTGGCACGCAGTGACATTCAATTTCATTGGCACAATCCAATGGCCGAAAATCGCTGGCGCAGTTTTGCGGATTTTGTTGCCGCTATGAGCGCAAAAAAGCGCAAAAATATCTGCCAGGAGCGCGCAAAAGTCGCCAAGCTTGGCCTGCGCATTGAGCGTCGTAGCGGCGCTGAGTTGGACGCGCATCGGTGGGATCAAATTCATGCATTGTACGAAACCACTTTCGATGCGAAAGGCAATACCCCGGCCCTGACCAAAGCATTTTTCCTGGATTTTTGCGCGCGTAGCCCGCACCAAGTGTTAGCGGTTTTAGCCTATGAAGGGCAGGGCGACACCATGATCGCGATGGCGCTATGTTTTCGCTCCGCCAGCACGCTTTACGGCCGCTACTGGGGCGCGCGCAGCGAAATTCCTGGGCTGCATTTTGAGTGCTGCTACTACCAAGGCATTGAATATTGCCTAGAGCAGGGCCTGGATACCTTTGAGCCCGGTGCCCAGGGCGAACACAAGCTCGCGCGTGGATTTTTGCCAAGCCAAACAGCGTCGGCACATTACATCGTTGACCCAAGCTTTCGCGCCGGTATTGCGCGCTTTGCGCTTGAAGAACGCCAGCAGCGGGACGCATATCGGCTGGAGCTATTGGCGCATAGTCCGTTTACGGCGGATGTTTAGTGCTGCAGCTCATGGCTCTGCAGGAATACAGAGCCAAAAACTCAGCCAACCGCACCCGCTGCCAACGGCTCACCGCCGCTAGGACCTACGGGTGGCGGGCTATTGCTTAGGTTTGCAATGTCATCGCCGGTCGCCCAATCCGCTGGGGGCCCAGGTTCGCGGCCTTCCATGATCGCGTCGATTACGCCGACATCGATGGTTTCGTATTTCATCAGCGCGGCGGCCATGGCGTGCAGCTTGTCCATGTTTTCACTCAACAGCAGGCGCGAGCGGGCGTAGCAGCGATCAATTAAATTGCGCACTTCGGCGTCTAGCAGCTTCGCTGTTTCAGGCGAAACTTGGCGCGTTTGCGTCATCGAGCGACCGATAAAGACCTCTTGCTCGTCTTCGGCATAGGTCATCGGGCCCATGGCTTCGGAAAAGCCCCACTTGCTGACCATGCTGCGCGCCAAGTTGGTGGCACGTTCAATGTCGTTGCTGGCGCCGGTGGTGACGTTTTCCGTGCCAAAAATTAGCTCTTCTGCCAAACGCCCGCCATAAAGGCTGCACAGCATGCTTTCCAACATGACTTTGCTTTGCGAATAACGATCACCTTCCGGTAAATACATCGTCACGCCCAGGGCGCGGCCACGGGGAATAATGGTGACTTTATAGACTGGGTCGTGCTTGGGCACCAATCGTCCGACGATCGCGTGACCGGATTCATGGTAGGCGGTCATGCGCTTTTCGTCTTCGCTCATGACCATCGAGCGGCGCTCGGCGCCCATCATGATTTTGTCTTTGGCTTTCTCAAAATGCTTCATCGACACGTCTTTGGAATTGTCGCGCGCGGCGAATAGCGCGGCTTCATTGACCAAATTGGCTAAATCAGCGCCCGAAAAACCAGGTGTGCCGCGTGCAATAAAGCTAGGTTTGACGTCGGAGTTCAGCGGCACTTTGCGCATATGGACTTTCAAAATCTGCTCGCGTCCGCGTACGTCGGGTAAGCCAACAACCACTTGGCGGTCAAATCGACCTGGACGCAACAACGCAGGGTCGAGCACATCCGGGCGGTTGGTGGCAGCGATCAAAATCACGCCTTCAGTACCTTCAAAGCCGTCCATTTCGACGAGCAACTGATTTAAGGTTTGTTCGCGCTCATCGTGACCGCCGCCCATGCCAGCACCGCGGTGGCGACCGACCGCGTCAATTTCGTCAATGAAGCCGCGCTATTCGC
>JANNYO010000284.1:0-1440 GCA_031410115.1 Rhodanobacteraceae bacterium
CGCCTCCCAAGTTACGGCGTCTACTGCGCCACACTGGCAGAACAAATGCCAGTCACATCTTGAGAGGCATCCACCATGGAAATTACACACGTTTCGATTGATCTTGCCAAGTCTGTTTTCCAACTCGCAGCGTTCAATCGCGCCAACAAAGTCATTTTTAACCGCAAAGTCACCCGCGCCAAACTGATCGACGAAGTTCGCCAACTTCCTGCCGGCATCTGCATCGCCATGGAAGCCTGCGCTAGCGCGCATCATTGGGGCCGAACTTTTATCGAAATGGGCTATGCCGTCGCGCTGATTCCACCGCAGCACGTCAAAGCCTTTTGTCGCGTGCACAAAAGCGACGGTCACGATGCCATCGCGATTGCCGAGGCGTCGCAGCGACCAAATTTACACACGGTGCCGGTTAAATCTATCGGCCAACAGGACTTGGCGATGCTCATGCGCTTGCGTGATCGAATCACCCGCGAGCGCACGCGCACCGCAAATCAAATGCGGGGTTTTGCCGCTGAGTACGGCCTATGCTTTCCAAAGAAAATTAGCCTTTTACTACAAGGAATCACAGAGGCTTTGACAGGCGAGCACTGCGGCTTATCAGCGGTTGCGCGTGTCAGTGTTGCGGAGCTAATGGAACACATTAAATTACTTACCAAACGTATTGAGGCGCTGATGTTGCAGGCGACAGAACTTGCAAAATTGCAGCCAGCGTTCCTGCGTTTGCAAACCATTCCTGGCATTGGGCCGGTGATTAGTTGCACGCTGATGGCAGCGATTGGCAATGGTCATCAGTTCGATCGCGGGCGTTCGGTTGCCGCTTGGTTGGGCTTAGTGCCCAGGCAAAATGGCAGTGGCGGTACCACGAAATTGTTGGGCATCACCAAGAATGGCAATCGCGAATTGCGGACGCTACTGATTCATGGCGCGCGAACTGTTTTATCGCACGCGAAAAAACATAAAGACGACAAGATGGGTAAGTGGCTGCTCGGCTTAGAAGCAAGGCGCGGCAAGAATCGCGCGGCGGTGGCCTACGCCAACAAACTGGCGCGCATCGCTTGGTCGGTGATTCGCACGGAAAAGCCATTTGATTTGGCACGCGCCTTTAGATAAAAAAACAAACAACAAAATCAAATTTTAGGGGTTTATTTTGTTTTGCCTTGGCAAAACGACCCATACAAACTTCTTCCCGCCATCGAGTGCTTAAAGGGATGAAACAACGGTCAATCCACCCTGACTCACTGTTTGTTTAGAGCGGGCCTGCCGTCCGGACACGTCGAATCCAATCACGCGTGGGTGTTGAGGCAGTCAGGGTCGGATCTCATCCAGGCGCGGGGCCTAAAAAAACCCTATTTAAGAGGCCGCCAAAAAATAATATACGTATGTCCGCAAACCGCACTGTTTTAGCTCAAAAAACACTCAAACGAAGAAGAAAACCAAACCGCA
>JANNYO010000285.1:0-9891 GCA_031410115.1 Rhodanobacteraceae bacterium
CCAATGCCGTCCAATGCGTCGGCATTGGTGACGCCAAAGCCCAAGCTATCGTCGCCTACCGCACTGCACATGGCGCTTTTAAGTCCGCTGACGCATTAACCGAAGTCAAAGGCATTGGCTTGAAAACAGTTGAAAAGAACGCTGCGTTTATCAAGTTGGGTGCGGTTGCGGTCGCTGCTAAGTAAATCGTGCGGCTACAGCGAGTGGTGGCGCGGATGCTAGAGCGCCATCATTCGATGGTTCCACGTGGAACGCCTCGTACTATATAGCTTACAATCAAGGGGTTGCGTACCTTCAACTGCGGGAAGCGGGAAAAATCCCTGTCGGCACTCAATAGCTCACTTTAACGCAAGCCACCGCTCGATTAGCCAGCTCCGGGGTCTAAACCCCGCAGGTAAATCGTCTACTTGTTCCATGTAGCTAAAGATGCAGATATTGTGACGTGCGCCATTTTCCCCGGGTTTCATTGCTGCGCGCAGCAGCGCCTCGACTTGTGTCGCGGTGAAATACATCAATAGTCCCTCGGCGATCACTAACCGATTACCTGGAACAGTCTCGCTTGGCGATGCTGAAGACTGATGAGCATCTGCTGGCGCAGGTGGCGAATGGATGAAGAGCTCTGTGATCGATGCGTTGCGGAAATCACACGCTTTAAACTCAAGGTTTTTGGGCAGCTCTTTCGTCTTTGCAAGCGCGCGCGTCTTCACCACCTGGGTCACTGGCTTTGTTCGGCAATAGAGCGCGCCACCTTCCTGGCATCATCACGCATTACGCTCGCCGCAAACTCACTTATTGCTGCGGTTTGCAAATGGTTTCGCACCTCTCTTTCGATGGTGGAGCCGTTTCTGTGGAGTGCGAGTAAAGAAGCTTTGGCGGCTGTAGTTACCCGTGCTGGTGGTGAAATTAGCAGTTTGATCGCGGCTAGCGATTTCGATGACGACGTGCTGGAACACGCGATTAAAGGGGAAAACGTCGTGGTGGCTAGATCGGTGTAGGTTTAGCGTTCCACGTGGAACACAACCCACTTTGCATTATTGCGACGACCATGCCGAATCAATACACATACCCGACTCAACCCTCCACCTACGCACGCTTCCAGGCCAAGCGCTAGCCGCATCACTCCAAGCCACCCCAGTCACCAAAACCTGATCTGCCACCTCAAAGGCAAGCCTCAAGCAGTGCGCTTGATGTTCCAGATCCAGCTCTGAAAACAAATCGTCTAGGCATAACACCGGTTTTTCGCCACTGAGCGTTTGGTAACAGGAAAGCGTGCCAAACACGGCCGCCAAACATGCGTTCTTTGCCTGACCGCGTGAGAATTGATCACGCTCCGGTGCGTGCGCGAAATTTAAGCCCCAATCTGCTCGATGCGGACCGGCGCTGGTATAGCCTAAAGCACGATCACGCGCCAATCGTGCGGTCATCGCTTCGGCAGGACTTTGATCGCTCGGCCAACCCGATTTAAAGCTCAGCGTCACCGCGCCAAGCTCGGGTAACAAGCGCGCAGCGCTGATCCGCACAGCATCAATCCACACCGGTATGTGACGATCCCGTAATGCGGCTAACTCGATCCCCAACGATGTCACCATGATCGTCCATGGCTCAAGTTCACGCGCGTCACTTTCAGATTTCAAAAGCGCGTTGCGCTGTCTGACCGCTGACTTGTAGCGCGCCGAAATGCCGGCAAATGAGGATTCCACGTGGAACAAAAGCCAATCGATCAGCGCGCGGCGTGGCTCAGAGCCACCGGAAATCAGCTCGTGCGAGTTGGGCTCCACCACCCAAATCGGCGCTAGCCGCACCAACTGCGTCAGCTGCGAAATGTCATCACCGTTCAAACGCCCGCGCCAAGCTTTATGGGAACGCTCAAAGCCAATGTGATGCAAAACGCCGAATATTTCAAGCTCAGCGAAAACAGAAAGCTTGTCCGAGCCGCGCGCAATCAGTGCATCTTTGCCGCCAGCGCGAAACGAACGGCCAGATCCCAGCAGCGCAATCGCTTCCAGTACCGAGGTCTTGCCAGCGCCGTTTGGCCCAATAAAAATGTGCAACCCGGGCGCGAGGGCTAATTCGACATTATCTAAACAACGCAAACCATCGATCAAAAGCCGCTGAATATGCACAGCTAGACCACCGCCAAATCGCTGATCTCTTCCCCACGATAAAATTTCCGGTGCGCCAAAGCCAGCAGTTCCCGATCATCCGGTGTATCGCCATAGGCATAGATTTCGCCAAACTGAGGCAGATCATAATGCGCCTGCACACGCCGAACCTTTTCCGCGCCTACACACTGAAAACCCGCGTAACGACCAGTGAAACGCGCACCGAAGCGTTCCAATGATGAGCAAAATAACTGCAAACCGTGCGCCTCACACCAAGGCTGCAAATACAGGTCAAAGGAGCCGGAGACCACTGCGACCTCATCACCTTGCGCCAAATGACTGCTCAGTCTGGCCCATATTTCCGGTCTAATCAGCGTTGGAATATTTACCGTCGCGATGCGCTGAGCAGTGGCCTCAACGCGTACGCAGCGGGCGCCACAAAACCCCACCCACGCAACGACCGCCCGACCTGTTACACCCGAAATCCATTTCATTCGATACGCGACAATAAGCGGCCACGTAAAGAACAGTGCCAAAATTAAACGCCAACGCGGCACCGCCAACGCGATAAAAACACCGTAGGCGTCACGCGTTGTAATCGTCCCATCAAAATCAAAAAGCGCCAAATTTCGGCGCTCGTTACGAACAGCAACACCAGCGTTCACGCGTCAATTACAACCGTAAAGGCATGACCACATGACGTACGCGCGAATTATCTTTGCCACGCACTAAGCCTGAGCTACCGGAATCGCGCAGACACAACAGTACTTCAGAACCTTCTAATGCGTTGACGGCATCCATCAAATAATTGACGTTGAAGCCAATCCCCAAATTGGAAACGACGGTTTCCGCAGCGATTTCTTCTACCGCTTCATCTTGCTCGGCGTTGGTTGCAACAATTCGCACCACACCTGGATTCATTTCAATTCGAACGCCCCGATACTTCTCATTGCTCAAAATAGCCGCGCGCTGCAATGCCGATTTAAGTTCATCTTTGCTCATTAATGCTGTTTTGTCGGCACCAATCGGAATTACCGCGTCGTAATCAGGAAATCGCCCATCAATCAGTTTAGTCGTCATCACCGCGTTACCGACACGCGCGCGCAAATGGTTTCGGGAAAATTCCAACTCGACTTGTTCTTCGCCACCACCGATCAATTTAGCAAGTTCTAGAATGCCTTTGCGAGGGACAATGACCTGGCGGTCAGCCGAATTGCCGGGTTCGATATTAGAGTCACACAGGGCCAAACGATGGCCGTCTGTAGCCACCGCGCGTAAGTTGTTACCGCGTAGTTCCAGCAATAGGCCGTTTAGGTAATAGCGCACGTCTTGTACCGCCATGGCAAAACCAGTGCGGTCAATGAGTTCTTTCAGTGCTGCCCCTGCGACGGTTGTACGGTATTGAATTTCACCAAGCTCTGCGGGGGGAAATTCTGTTGCGGGAAGCGTTGCCAGCGTGTATCGACTGCGTCCTGCACTAACGGTTACCTTGTCTTTGGCTAATTTCATATCGATATTCGTGCCGTCCGGCAATGCGCGCACGATATCGAACAACTTTCGCCCAGGAATGGTGATCTCCCCTTCTTCTGCCCCGACAGCTGTCATTCGTCCCTGCATTTCAACTTCTAAATCAGTCGTCGTCAACAGCACATCCGAGGCTTTGACCTGGATCAAAATATTGGCGAGCACCGGCATCGTTTGACGTTTTTCGACGACACCGATGACTTGTTGCAATGGCTTGAGTAAGACTTCTCTGGGTACGGCAAAGCGCATGGGGGCTCTTCTTTTAGTTCTTATTTATAAAGAAAATAGTAGTAGTAGTAGTGTCAGCGAAAACTGTGGGTAAGTTTTTAAGCTATTGATTTATCGAGCAATTAACGTCAAATTTTGGTGCAAAGTTGTCTTAACAAGATGGCAAAAACCGGTGCACGAATGGTGCATAACTTTATCCACAGCAAAGTCCAATGGTTATCCACAGCCTTATGCAGGGTCTTATACACCAGTTGTTAGACATCCCTAGTTATTGGATATTCCTAATTATTCCTTGTCCGCAATACCGGATATCACGGCGATTCTATACTGAACAGATATCGTGCGTGTCGCTAGCGCAATGCGTTAGCCCACCAACCTTCTCAGCATCGTTTGCCAATCATCAAAATTTTGTCCGTCGGTTTTCTTCAATTCTTCAACCAGCCGGCAGGCGTGCAAAACTGTCGTGTGGTCGCGCCCACCAAACGCCTCACCGATTTCTTTAAGGCTAAGATTCGTCAATTCTTTCGTTAGAGCCATCGCTAACTGACGGGCACGGGCGATGGAACGCGTACGTTTCACCGATAGCAAATCACTCAGCGAAATACGGGTGTACTCAGCCACTGACTTTTGTATGCTACTGACTGACACGCTGCGATCTTGCACGGAAAATAAATCACGCAGAGTCTCTGAAGCGAAATCTAACGTGATGGCTTGACCAGAAAAGTGCGCGCGCGCGGTAAGCGTATTGAGTGCGCCTTCAAGCTCGCGCACATTCGAGCGCATGCGTTTAGCGATCAGCTGTGCCACCGGCTCGTCCAGCCGCATACGGGTTGATGCCGCTTTTGCCAGCAGAATTTCAACGCGCGTTTCAAAATCTGGAGGCTCGACGGCAACGCTTAAACCCCAGCCAAAACGTGACTGCAAGCGCTGCTCAAAGCGTTCCAGCTCTTTTGGAAAGCGATCACAGGTCATCACGATTTGTTGGCGCGAATCATAGAGCGTGTTGAAGGTGTGGAAAAACTCTTCCTGCGATCGTTCCTTACCCGCAAAAAACTGGATGTCGTCAATCAGCAAACAATCCAAGCCCCGATACAAAGACTTAAACTGATCCATTGCATTAATGCTCGAGCTGCCCTCGCCACGCAGTGCCTTCATCATGCCACTGACAAAATCTTCGCTGCGCACATACATAATGCGCGCCGCTGGATTTTTCGCCTGAATTGCGCCGCCTAAGGCATGCAAAATGTGGGTTTTTCCTAATCCGGTACCGCCATAGAGCATTAGCGGGTTGTAATTCGATGCCCCAGGTTCGCGCGCGACCTGTAACGCCGTGTGTTTTGCCAGCTGGTTTGATCGGCCTTCGATAAAGTTGGCAAAACTATATCGCGGGTCCAATTTAGAGCTGAAATCACTCGGCAACGCCGGGCGCATTGGTGTTTGGCTGATTACAGCTGCGAATGGTGAGGCCTGTGTGCTAATCGGTTGATGTTCATAGCCATCGCCGACGCGCAGCTCAATATGCGAAAGCTCAGCCGCATGTTTAGTCTTGAGCTGCAAAATGCGTGGCATCAGCGCGCGCACTTCTGATTCCACGTGGCTATTACTGGCGAATAAGGTCAAGACGTCAACGTTGACCCTTGCCACCAGCGGCGCTAACCACAGTGCGACGGATTCTTGACCAATATCTGCGGTCAATTCGTCCATGATTTTTTTCCAGGCGCGCATGGACAAAGCAAGATTCCTTAATAGCTATATAAACGCGGAGGGTAGTGAGAGTAGCAGCTAATTGACACGACTCATGCCGGACGGATATTGTATTAGATCGTTGTTCTGCAGCTGTTTTATCTGGCGAGTCGCCTGCTAGGCGACACTCTTGTTAGAAGCGCTCAATCCGACGTCAGTGTTACTTCCTGCAATACCCAACCAAGCAGCACCTTTTTTAAGGCTTCGCCATGAAACGTACTTTTCAACCTAGCAAATTGCACCGCGCACGTACCCACGGCTTCCGTGCCCGTATGGCGACCAAAAGTGGCCGAGCAATTATCTCAGCTCGTCGCGCGAAAGGCCGGTCGAAGCTAATTCCTTAAGCTTCAAGATTTTGGTTGGCACCGATGTCTTGCTTTCGCAGGACGCTAATTGATACCGGAGCCAATCATTACTGCGTCAAGCCACTTTCCGCGCCACACAAAACTCCTCTTGCCCGCCGAATACAATCGTGTGTTCGCTGCGGGCAAACGTTTTTCTGGTACCTGCGTCACCCTGGTAGCAGCACGGCGTGAGTCTCCGCTAGCTGTCACGGCGATTGAGAATGCCGAAAACGTTGCGATTGCGAAATCACATGCGCGATTGGGATTGGCGCTGGCGAAGAAGCAAATTAAACGTTCGCATGAACGAAACCGCGTCAAACGCTTGATTCGAGAGTGTTTTCGCCACAACTTGCAGCATTTACGAGGAATTGAAGTGGTTGCAATGGCGAAAACAATCGCGCAAAAAACACCGAATTCTGCTCTTGCCACTGAAATCGCGCGTTTATTCACCCGCGCAGTTGATTTTTTTGCAATGCCACCGCTGACCGTATCCTCGGACGCAGCGCCCGCAGCCCCAACACCATCGCCCTAGAGCCCGTGAGCTATGAATAACACTCGACTTTTGTTTGCTTTCGCCACCGCTGCGCTGGCCTATATGCTGCTGACGCAATGGCAAACCGCGCATGCACCGGTTACCCCCGTTGTTGTGGCACCAATTGCCACGAGCGTAAGCCCAGCGTCTGCGGGTGCGCCAACAGGCGAGTTACCCGCGTCTACCGCGGCCCCCGCCGCTGCTGCCGCTGCTGCCGTTCCAACTGCCGGGCCGCTTGTAACCGCGTCAAATGCCGATTTGACGCCAAACATGGATGCTGCGCCACCGGCGCAACAGGATCCGCAGTTGGCAGAAGGCGCAAGCGTCAAGATTGATACCGACGTGTTTGAGTTGACCATTGATTTAAATGGTGCCGATATCAGCACGGCAAAGCTGAAAACCTACACCGCATCGTTAAGCGATAGAACGCCGGTGGCTTTGGTGGAACGTAACGACGCGCACTGGATTAAAGCGCAAAGCGGCTTAATTGCTCAAGTTGGCGTCGCACCGAACCACCTTGCGCGCTACTCTGCCTCGGCAAGTACGATGGCCATGGCCGCCGGGCAAAACGTGCTGGAAGTGCCGTTTTCCTGGACGGACGCCAGTGGCGTCACCGTGCGAAAAATTTATCACTTAGAGCGTGGCAGTTTTGCCGTCGGCGTGCGCTATGAAGTGGTGAATGGCTCAGGTGCGCCGCTAACGCTATTTCCATATCGCCAGTTGCAACAGGGCGAGCCAGCAAAGCCAGACAGCACTTTTTTTGCCAGTCCAGCCGGTTTGGCTTATGTCGGCAGCGTAATTTATAGCCCAGATGAGCGCTTTCAGAAGTTTCCCTCGGCGAAGTTCGCCGAGGAACCGCTGAAAAAAACCTTTGCTGGCGGTTGGATGGCGTTGCTGCAACATCATTTCTTTGTCGGCTGGATTCCTGAAAAAACCGAAAGCAATGAATACACCACCGCAGTACTGCCAGCGAGCGCCAACACTGCAAACGCATATTTAATTCGTCAAACGGCGGCGCCACAGAGCATTGCTGCGGGAGTTACGGCGATTTTTCCAGCGCAGCTTTACATCGGACCGAAGCTGCAAAATTCCTTGAACGCACTGGCGCCTGGACTTGCCAAAGTTGTCGATTATGGGCACGTGACGTTTCTGTCAGAGCCATTATTTAAAGGTCTAAATTGGCTGCACAGTGTTGTTGGCAACTGGGGCTGGGCGATTATTTTGATGGTGCTGCTGCTGAAAGGTCTCTTCTATAAACTTTCCGAAGCGCAGTACCGCTCGGGCGCTAAGATGAAGGCGATTGCACCGAAAATTGCGGAATTAAAAAAGCGTTTTGAAGGTGACACGCAAAAATTTGGCATGGCGCAAATGGAGCTTTTCAAGAAAGAGAAGGTCAATCCTTTGGCCGGCTGCTTCCCCATTCTGATTCAAATCCCGGTATTTTTCGGGTTGTATTGGGTGCTTGCTGAATCGGTTGAAATGCGCCAAGCACCGTTTTTGTTTTGGATTAAAGATTTGACCGCATCGGATCCGTTTTTCGTGTTGCCGGTGTTGAACGGCCTAGTGATGTTTTTGACCAGCAAAATGACGCCGATGACTGGCATGGACCCAATGCAGCAAAAAATTATGACCTACATGCCGCTGATGTTCGCGGTGATGATGGCGTTTTTTCCGGCTGGCTTAGTACTGTATTGGACTTTCAACGGTCTGCTCGGCTTGGCGCAGCAGTACTACATTACGCGCAAGATTGAGGCGGAAACCGCGGCTGTGAAACACAGCCGATAACGCCAGAACAGCAGGTATCGGTGGACACAATCGCTGCTATTGCGACCGCCGCTGGCCCCGGTGGCGTGGGCATCATTCGGATCAGCGGGGCGAAAACGCGCGAAATAGCGCAGGCGTTTTATGCCAGGGCGATACGCCATCGACACGCGCATTTTTCCAGCTTTCGCGATGCTGACGGTGTTGAAATTGATCACGGCTTGCTGCTTTTTTTTCAAGCACCCCATTCATTCACCGGTGAAGATGTGTTGGAACTGCAGGTACACGGCTCGCCGATTGCGCTAAACATGCTGCTGCGCCGATGTTTCCAGCTCGGGGCACGCCACGCCCGAGCAGGTGAATTTACCGAGCGCGCGTTTCTAAATCACAAGCTAGATTTGGCGCAGGCTGAAGCGGTTGCCGATCTGATCACAGCACAAAGCGAAGCGGCTGCCACCGCCGCAGTGCGCTCACTGGACGGCGAATTTTCCCGTCACATTGAGCATATTTTGCGTGAGTTGACGGAGCTGCGCACCTACATCGAAGCGCTGATTGATTTCCCTGATGAAGAGATCGATTTTTCGCAAGACGCGCAAATCACCCGCCGAAGCGCCCGATTAACCGCTTTACTTAGTGTGGTTGCGGCAAAGGCGCAATTTGGTGTGCGCTTGCGTGATGGACTTTATGTGGTGATTATCGGGCCGCCGAACGCGGGAAAATCATCTTTACTCAATGCCTTAGCGCAAAGCGACCGCGCAATCGTCACCGCAATCGCTGGCACCACGCGCGATGTTTTGCGCGAACAAATTACCTTAAACGGTGTGCCGGTGACGTTGGTCGATACCGCCGGTCTGCGCGATAGCGCAGATGCCATTGAGGCCGAAGGTATACGCCGCGCGCACACGGAAATTATGCGTGCCGACTTGGCCTTGGTTCTCATTGGCGCCGACCAAGTCGAGTTTGCGTTTACCGAACTCGAGGCGAGCTTGCCCGATTCGCTGAAACGCCTGCGAGTGCTGAATAAATCGGATTTAGCGTTGGCGGGTCAACGAAAAAAACACAGCGGTGACTTACATGCGATTTCAACTAAAACCGGCGCTGGTTTGGCCGAACTTTGTAGCGCAATTTTGCAGCACACCGGCTCAAATCGCGACACGAGTACTGGCAGCTTCAGCGCACGTGCGCGCCACGTGCAGGCTTTGGCAGCAGTGCAGCAACATTTAGCAATTGCGCAAAGCTGGCTGGCCGCCGGGCACGCCGAGCTTGCCGCCGAAGAGCTGCGACTGGCGCAAAATACTTTGAGCGAAATCACCGGCGCTTTCACCGCAGACGATTTATTAGGCAAGATTTTTTCTTCTTTTTGTATTGGTAAGTAGTTAACTTTGCTGAGAGTCGCGTGTGGTCAATGTGCTAGGCGAAATCATGCGCCAAACGCCAAATAGCACAATTACCGTGCCGAGCAATTGCACCGATGTCACCGCTTCGTGCAGGATTAAATATCCGAAAAACAACAGCGAAATCGGCCCCAACATGGACAGCAAAGATGTACGTGCGCAGCTCCGTCAACTCACGCAAAATATGCTCAATGTGACGGGAAAATTCGCCGTCCAGTGAGCGCACTGCGGCGGTGGCAGCCGCTTCGCTTTGTGCTGTGATC
>JANNYO010000286.1:0-1699 GCA_031410115.1 Rhodanobacteraceae bacterium
CAGCAATAGGGCTAGCGCAAATAGACTTCGGATAAACTTTGGCATCGCGCGCTCCGTGGTGGGGGTTTAATCCAGTACACGTAAAAGCGTGGGAATGCGGGCCTTTTCATATCTCAATGGCAGCGGCGTGAAAAAAGCGCATCGGGGGCGCTGAAGTGGTTCAAAAAATCCGCCGTAAACGGCGATCAAGAAGCGCAACATTGGATTGAAATGTTAGAACGAAGGGATTGGGCGTTAGTCCTTATTAGGCTTCGCGCAAAACTAACGGTTAGAAATTTTTGGCGTAAGCTGGCTAGCGAGTTTGGCAAGAAAATTCATATCAAAACCCGTATACCCTGAACGTTTTTGAAGTCACGATCATGCGTCACCAGCGCATCGGCATTGATCGCCAAGGCGCTCGCAAGCTGCACGGCATCGGGCAGTTTCAATCCATATCGAGCCCGCAAGCGCGCGGCACTGGCGGCGATATCGCTGGTCAAATCAACCACTTCCCAGGTTTCTAAGAGCGCACGGTAACGCATCGCCAAGGCTTCTTCGCCCGCTTTTAGTGGGCCGGTTAGCACCTCGGCGAGCGTGATTGTCGTCACGGCTAATTGCAGCTCGCCCACGGCGTGGCGACGAAAAAGCGCCTCATATCGCCCTGCAAAGTGCGCGTTGGCTTCCAAGATGTAGATGATCGGCGCCGTATCGATCAACAACAAAGCACCATTGGCGACGTCAGTGGTATCTAACGATTCCATTCGTCGCGCAGCCGAATAATCTCAGCACCCACATCACTGCCCCACAAACCCCGGCCGCTTCCAGCCAAGCTCAGTAAGGAAATCGTCGTTTTGCTTTTGACTGCCGCAACAGGAACCACCGCCGCAATTTCGCGCCCATGCCGCGTGATCAGGGTCGTGGTTCCCAAGGCTGCCGCGGCTAATACCGACGGAAGCTGTTGTCGCGCTGCTTCTGCGCCTTTGGTACGGATTAGATCGGTCGTTTTCATGCGGAGAACTGTACAGTTTGTACGGATTTCTGTAAAGCCATGAGTTTTTGCTATAGCTAACGAATCAAAAGGACAAAGAGCAAGAGTATTTCTCCGACGGCATGACCGAAGAAATATTGACAATCGCCAGCTCCATTTCTTCAAGGCTTAATACACTTCCAAACGCTCATCACCCCGCAGCAAAAAATGCAGCTGGGTACCCGGCGTAATGCCTAATCGCCTGCGAATATCCGCTGGCAACGTCACTTGGCGCTCGAATGACACGGTCGAATATAGGCGTGTGGTGCTTTGCCCTTGCGTCCGGTCTTGCGCAAAACTATCGCGGCGGTGATGGCCATCCGCATTACTCCAAACACTGCGCCACGCCAAACTCAAAGCCGCTTTGAAAGATCGCCGCACCTGTCGGCGCAACCGCAATCGTAGTGGCCTGAAGATTCGTGATAATAGAGCGCGCATTCGGATCAACTTGGCTAGTGAAACCCACGACTGCATTGCCGCGGCTGATCGTTGGCGCGGCAGCGGCGCGAAAGAGTGCGCGTATTTCACAGCTGTCGTTTGGCGATAGGACGAGCCCAACGCTGCAGCTGGTGCTGAGCATGGAAAAATTACTTTGCCCAGGATTACTTTGGACGCTAGCAAGGGTGATCGTTGCCGATAGCGTTGATGTATTGCGCACCAACAGCGGCGCAAGCACGGTGTTGTTGACGGGTG
>JANNYO010000287.1:0-4246 GCA_031410115.1 Rhodanobacteraceae bacterium
TCGGTCATCGTTGGAATGTTGGCAGATTTGATCCCCGCCAGTGGCATCAATTGTCGACTTGCGTGTGTAGCATCCTTACGAATTCGTTCGTGCCGCATCTTCACGCTGGTGTAGCTCGAGGTGCTCACACCTTTGGCAATATCGGCGCGCACCGGATTCAAATCGACATAGGTCATCGCTGCTAAAATTGATTTTTCACTGAGCAATAGCTGGCTTTTGAATCGGCCTTCCCAGAACTTGCCAGTGACTTTATCTTCGATATTTGCACGACGCGCAATGGCTTCGCTTAGTGACTTCATTAGCCACGACACGTCAGTTAATCGCGTTCGATAGGTAACCCTCCGCCCACCCCAACTATCGCCGCCAATTCGCATCAAGTAATTTGCTTGCACCTTGAAGAAACCGCCGGGCCCATAAATGGACAGCCCATGCGCTCGCGCTTCCAGCCCCGCCAGTCCAAAGCTTTGCGTAATAGTCTGCAATAGCTCGGCCTGTACGCCCGGCGCCCAGCTCAAGGTGAGCTTTTCGCTGGAAATTTCTTGGCTATTGCGCACGTCAGGGTCAACCAGGGTTTTCTCACGATGACCAAATGCGGCTGGCGCGCCCGCGCGAGCAAGTTCGCTAGCCAGCTCAATCGTGAGCGGGTTAGGAAGCGGCCCGAAACCCGCGACCTCTAGTCGAAGCGCCGCGCTCGAAAGCTCGCCAATCGCCGCAAACTGCGGCAACGGGTCATCGCTGCCTAGCGCCGCAAGAAGCTTCAACAGTTGGTTTGACATGGTGCAAAGCTCACTCGGGTTCAGGTTACAAGCTGAGGCTAAGTCAGACTTAACGCTCTGGCAATCTCCGGGGCGCAGTGGGACATAGCCCCTAGAAACTCAAGCAAAGAATTGGTCACCGCGATCCGCGCAGCACGTAAGGCCCAAGGCTTGCGTCAGGATCAATTGGCGCGCGCATCCACAGCAGGCAATTCGCGCGGCTATCGGCGTGCTGGGCCTGATCCGCGATCATTCCAAACAGCGCTGGAGCTGGCCTGCGGAGAGGCGATCGCTACCTTAAGCTTTGCTCCAAGCGCAGTAAGCGCACGTTGCCGGGCTGCGCCTTAAGCCCATTTCGCACCTGCGCCAAGGCCTGGTCCGGCCGGCCCCGCTCACGCCAGGTCAGGGCTACTTTTTCATAGCCCACCGCGATGTCATTGAGCATGGACGTGGCTTTTGGCTGATTTGGCTGCAACGCCAGCACGCGATACAGCACTTCCACCGCATTGTCGCCTTGTGGTGCCGTCCACTGACTTTGCGCAAACAGCTGTTGCGCGCGCTCGAGCAATTGCGCGACGTCATTGGTGTTGACGGTAAGCAACGGAGGCAGCGGCGCGCTGTTGCGATCAAGTTCGAGCTGTAAATCCGCGCGGGTGCGGTTGAGTTCCAAATCATTCGGCAATTTGTCCAGCCCTGCGCGCAGCAAACTCAGTGCCTCGGCGCGTTTGCCCGCTGCCCAGCGTTCGCGCACCTGCACGCTAACCCCTGTGCCGATGTCTTTGAGCAGCCCCAGCGCCATGGAATCGGTCGGGGCTTGGGCCAACATCCGGCTCACCAGTGCCAGTGCACAGTTATCGGCGGGTTCAATCAATGCACCCCGCGCCATTTGGCTGCGCACCGCGTTTAGTAGTTCGTTGCGAATCGAGAGTGGGTTTTCATGCTCGCCCTGGGCGTTTTTCGCAGCCTCGCTCGGCACACTGGCGGGCCCCTGCCCGCGCAAGGCACGGGATCGGCCCTCAGTGGAATACACGTACCAGGCAATGGCGAGTGCGCACGCCGCAAGAGTGCCGCCGATTATTTTGACAAGGATGCTTTTGACCGGCATTTGCGTGGGCGAATGCGTGCGCAACCCGGCATTAGAGTAGCCACCGGGAAGGTTAATGAGCACGCTGAGCGCATCGTTTGGATTTGGGTTTGATCGAGCGGATTTAGAAGGATGTGGGCGCGGGTTTTCGGCGAGGGGTTCGGCATTTTGCGCACGCTGTTCTTGGTGCGTTTGCGCAGCCTCCGGCCCGATCGGCGGCGCTTTTGTCACCAGATCGTCGCGCGCGACCAGCTCGGTATTGGCTGCGCGCTCGGGCGTTACCACCGTCACGCGCCCAGTTTTCAGCTTGCCTAAAAACGGCTCCAGCGCCGCGCCAAACTCGGCGGCGGTTTGGAAGCGCTGCTCGGGTAATTTGGCAAGCAGTCGATCCAAGATCGCTTGCAGCGCAGAAAATTCATCCGGCAGCATGGGCGGCTTCTGCTGCACGTGCATGTACAAAATCGGCAGCGGGTCGGTGGCGTCAAACGGCACTTTGCCGACCAAAACCTCATACATCATAATGCCCAGCGCATATAAATCGCTGCGCCCGTCAAGCAGCAGACCCTGCGCCTGCTCGGGGCTCATGTAGTGCGGCGTGCCGATCACGCCGCCGGCTTGGGTGAAAACATGGCTGGCATCCAAAGACTTGGCAATACCAAAATCGGTCACCACCGGCTGCGCTTCATCACGAAACATAATGTTCACCGGCTTGACATCGCGATGCACAATTTTATGTTCGTGCGCATAGCCCAAACCGCGCGCAATGCCGCGCAACACGCGCAGTTTGTCGACTAAATTGGCCAAGCCGGGCAGGCGTTCTTTCAAGGTGCCGCCCGGCAGAAGCTCCGCCGCCAAATAGTAAAGCCCCTGATGCTGGCCAACATCGTGTACGGTTACGATGTTTGGGTGGTTCAAGCGCGCGGTCATGCGGCCTTCGGCCAAAAAACGCTCGGCAAAGCCGGGTGTGGCGGCAAACTGTGGCGCCATCACTTTCAGCGCCACATCACGACAAAGATTAAGCTGTTCCGCGATATACACCGTCGCCATGCCACCCTGGCCCAGCACGCCTTTGACTCGATAGCCAGGAATGGTGTGCAGTTCGCCGTTGAATTCGATGGTTTGCATGGTGGCCTTTGAATTCTTAACAATCAAACCTTCGCCCGGCGACGGGTGCGGCGCTGATTTTATCCATGAAAACTTTCATCTCAATTTCCTTCAAAGCCATTCTTAATTATCGGATCGGGCGCCAGCACCACAACTGTTCAACGCCGCGAACAGTCATTTGATTACAGTGATCGCGCAAAAAACTCATGTTTGCGCTACTTCCCCGCCAACAACAACTCCCCCCGCTCATGCCCCGCATACTCAATCGGCGCAAACGTGGGTAAATCCGTCAGCTGCTCCGACGCGCTGGTCAACGCCAATAAATCGGAACTTTCCTGGTACAACGTTTGTGCTTCCAGCACGCCATGATTGCGCCGCAGCACTTTCAGAATTGCCGCGGTAAACAGTGAGCTGCCGCCGGCTGATGCGTCAAACACCGGCCGCACGCCACCGCTGGTGAGCGCCATTCTGGAGCGCCCAGCGCCGCTGGCTTTCGCCCATGCGGCCCAATCGCTGCCGCCAAAACTGGCACTCGCGCGCGGCACGGCGGCGGCGGTGAGCGTGCCGGCGTAGCAGGAATCGGCCAGCACCAGCACATTGCGTGCGGGCATGGTGGCAAGCATGTCGCTAACGACTTTGTTCGGCAGCCAGGTACTCGGTTGGTTGAGCGCGCCGTTGCTGGGCACCCAGGCGCCAGTTGCACCTGCCAATTCGCCGTGCCCGGCGCTTGTTGTTAATTCGCCGTGCCCCGCGCTTGTTGTTAATTCGCCGTGCCCGGCGAAATACACCACGACATCATCATCAGCGCCCGCCGTGCGGATAATCTCATTGAGGGCCAGCAGTAAATCTAGCCTGGTGGCGTCGCGCAATATTTTGGCTTGAAAGCCGTAGTTGCGGCTTAACACGTCCGCTAGCGCTTCGGCATCGTCAATGCTGGCGGCCAAATCTGGGTAGTTTTGATAGTGTTGATTGCCAATCGCCAACAGCCAGCGCTTGCCGGTTTTTAGGCCTGACGGCCAACGGCGCTGGCCGCTGGGTGCCGCAGCAGCGCTGGGTGAAATGCTGTTGGCGCTGGCTTTTGGACCGACGAGGGTAAAGTCAAAGGCATTGCGTGCGCCTTTTTCATCTAGTGCGGTAATTTGTACGCGGCTGACGTCGCTTACCGCTAAATTCGTTCGAAACAAGCCTTCGCTGTCTACTTGCACCAAATTTGCACCCACCCATAGCTGGTTTAAACCCACCCGAGGCGTGATTCGACCAATCAGCGCGACCGGGTCCATCGTCGTCGCCAACGCCGTCGGAG
>JANNYO010000288.1:0-4305 GCA_031410115.1 Rhodanobacteraceae bacterium
CGACTTGGGTAAAGCCTGCGCCTAGGGTCGAAATCGTATAGCCGTTGAACAGCACATAGGCAATCACCGCACCCAGCAAGCCGCCCAAAAGTGCCAGCAGCATACTTTCTGCCAAAACTGACACCATCACGGGCAGGCCGCCAAAGCCAATCGCGCGCAACGTGGCAATCTCTTTGGTGCGGGTAGAGACGGCGGAATACATGGTGTTAAGTGCCGAGAACAGCGCGCCAAAGCCCATGATGATCGAGACTAGACCGGTTAAAAATTTGATGCCGCGCGTAGATTGTTCGGTTTGCGCCGAGTAGTACGAGCGCTCGCGTTCCAAATCGACTTTCATGCGCGGATCTGCTGCCAATGCGGCCTTCATCGCATCAAACGACGCCTCAGAACTCAACTGCGCTACCAATACAGAATAGGAATTCGGCCGGCCAAAGCTTGTCTGCGCGGTTTCGACATCGACCCACAGTTCGCTCTCATGCGCATCGCCGGACTCAAACACACCGACAATTTTCCATTCGGCGCCGCGAAAGCGAACGCTGGTACCGATATCCAAACCAGCAAATTGCGACTGCGCCTTTTTACCGACGATCACTTCGCGCAAACCCGGTTTAAAGCGCTCGCCGGCGACGATACGAACCTCTGGACGCAGCGCGAACGCACTCTGTTCAACGCCGCGCAAGCTAACGTTGACGCCACCCTTCGTTTGTCCCTTCGGCACAAGTTCGGTAATCACCAATAGTTCCGCTGAAGCAATTGCATTCCCCGCCGCATCCTTGGCGATTCCCGGCGCTTGCTTGGCAATATCAATGTCTTGTCGCACCAAAATGCTGTTCAACTCCGCTTGCGAACTCGCGCGCAGCATCACGATGCGGTCTTGCTTGCCGGTTGCTAACAGCGTTGAAGAAAGCCCGTTACTCATCGCCATTAGCGAGGTAAGCACGGCGACTACGCCAGCGAGGCCAATCACAATAACCAGACTAATGCCTAATCGTGATGGCACGGTGCGCAGGTTTGCGACCGTTATGGCGGCGATTTGATTGAGCGCGCTGAACATAGTTAATCTCCTTATCGACCCGCAAGGGCGTCGACTATTTTTAGGGTTCGCGCGCGCCATGCGGGAAGTACACCGACGGCGACGGAAAGTGTGAACGCGGCGGCGATCGCTTGAAGCCACAGCTTCGTATTCCCAGCTGAAAGCGGCAGCTGGATTGCCACTGATGCCGCCTTCAAAATCAGCGCGGCAAAGCCCATGCCAATCAATGCGCCCAGCAAGCAGATCAGCAACGCCTCGGATAGCACCATCATCAGCACCGTGAAATCAGTGAACCCAAGCGTTTTCAGCACGGCAAGCTCGGGAATACGTTCGCGAACGCTCTGCGCCATGGTGTTACCAACGACGAGTAAAATGGTGAAAAACACGGCAAATAAAACGTAGTTCACTAAAAGTCCGATGTCACCGATCTGCTTAAAAAAGCCGATATTGAAATCTTTCTCTGTTTGCGTTTTCGTTTCATCGGGTGAGTTTTCAAACATCGCATCGACCGCAGCGGCGACACTTGCAGCCTGCGTGGAGTCTTTAAGTTTGAGCGAAAATGTGCCGGCAGCGCCGCGTCCAAACTGTCGCTCTTCGTCAAAATAGGCAAAGTTTAAATACATCAAATTCGCGCGCGCTTCCCAATCCGCATCAACGCCGCCAAAGATGCCCGCGACTTCGAATGTCCACGTTTTATTGCCATCCTGCGTCGGCCAAATGGTTGATTCCAATGGCACTTGATCGCCAACTTTCCAGCCAAATTTCTTTGCCAACTGACTGCCCACAATGGCGCTCGCTTTGATACTGCGAAATCGCTGCTTTTCAGGTTCGCTTAATTTCCATTCTGGGTAGACCGTAAACAGCCGATCCGGTTCAACCGCAAACTGCGCAAAAAAATTCTTCGGATCCTGATAGATCCCACCAAACCACTGCTGAAACGATACCGCCTCAACGCCAGGAACGCCCTCGATTTGGCGCAAGTGGCGCATCGGCAATGACTGGGTAAAGCTGACGCGGGCTTGCGTGATCAAGCGCGACGCCCCAACAAAATCGGCACCTGCGGAAAATGCGTTGCTGACTGCCTGCAATAAGCCAAATAGCAAAAACGCACTGATTAGACTCAACAGCGTCAGCGCGGTGCGGGTTTTTTTGCGAAATAGATTCGCCCAAATCAGGCCGAAAAGTTTCATATATGCGCCGCCTCGACCAACCTGCCTTTGTCCAAATGCAGCTGGGTTTTCGCGTATTCCGCCGCTTTTGGATCGTGCGTGACCATAATGATGGTTTTCCCGTAGTCCTGATTCAGCGTTTGCAGCAGGCGCAAAATTTCATCGGCAGTTTTGCGATCTAAATCACCCGTGGGCTCGTCGCACACCAGTATTTTTGGGTCCGACACAATCGCGCGCGCAATCGCGACGCGCTGCTCTTGCCCGCCGGAGAGTTCTTTCGGTTTGTGGTGTGCCCGATCCGCCAAGCCCACCACTTCGAGCGCAATGGCAACGTTTTTCTTGCGCTGCGCGGCAGACAAATTGGTCAACAATAGCGGCAATTCCACATTGCGCTCGGCGGTCAGCACCGGCATCAGATTATAAAACTGAAAAACAAAGCCAACATTGCGCGCGCGCCATGCCGCCAAACGGTTACTGGACAGCGCCTCAATCGGCGTGCCATCAATATTGACGCTGCCGGTGGTGGGCTGGTCTAGCCCACCAATCAAATTAAGCAGCGTGGTTTTGCCCGAACCCGACGGGCCCATGAGCGCTAAAAACTCGCCCTCGGCTATGTCCAAGTCGAGCTTGTCCAGCACTTGAATGCTTTGCCGGGCGCGCGTGTAGCTTTTGCTGACGCCGCGCAATTGAATTAGGGTTTTGCTCATGGTTAGATTCCTTACCGTATATTGAATTTGTTGGACTACTGCACCCGCACCCGCGCGCCGTCTTTCCAGCCGGTTTGTGGCTCCAGCACCACGGTTTCGCCGGCGGTCAAACCCGATGTCACGGTCAGCTCTGAACCCGTGCCAAAACTAGCCACGCTGCGCCGAGCAATCACGCCGTCTTTCAAGACAAACACCGTATCGCCACCCAACACGGCGCTTGCCGGGATCATCACGCCGACCGCTTTTGGCACCGTCGTGGCGGTTTCTGCGGCCGATAAAAACGCTACCCGCGCACCCATGTCGGGCAGCACGCGCGCGTCTTTTTCGCCAAAAGCGACGCGCACTTTTACCGTGGCTTTGCTGCGATCAGCGGTTGGAATGATGGCAATCACGTGCCCGGCTATTTTCCAATCGGGATAGGCGTTCAGTGTGATCAGCGTTGGCGCATTCGCCACTACTTTTTGCAAAAACGCTTCATTGACGTCCACTTCCACCTCCAGCGAATCCATGTCAACAATGGTGCCGATACCGGTGCGGGTAAAACCGCCGCCGGCCGACAGCGGCGACACAATTTCACCCACCTGCGCCGAGCGCGCAATCACCACGCCGGCAAAGGGCGCATAGACTTTCGTGTTGTCCAAGTTTTGCTGACTCACCGCCACGCTCGTGCGCGACACATCCAGTGACCGGGCGGCGCTGTTGAGCCGCGCTTTGAGTGAGCTGACTAAGGTTTCCGCGCTGTCGAGCGACACCTGCGCGACCAATTTTTTCGCGACTAGCTCCTGCTGGCGCTTTAGCTGGCGCTCGGCGTCGCGAATCTGTACGCGTAAATCACCCAGCTGCGCATCCGCCGCGCGCGCTTGCGCCCTGGTTAAATCCAGCTGCTTTTGGCTGTCGATCGGCTCTAGCGTTGCCAGCAGCTGATCTTTCTCAACGCGCATGCCTTCTTCAATCAGCACCGACTCTACTTTGCCGGTGACTTTGCTCGACACCGTCGCTTGTCGGCGCGCCACCACATAGCCCGAAGCGTCAAGCGTGCTGGCATTGCTGCCACCGGTTGATGCCGCGCGCGCCACGGCAGTCTTTACCACCAGCTCGCTGCTACCCTTGTTCAACAGCGCAAACAGGCCGTAGGCTAAGCCCAGCAGGGCAAGTGCGGTGATGATCCAACCCCAGGGAATTTTGCGCTCAGGCGGCAAATCGCGGTCTATGGAAAGCTGTTTGAGTAGGTCTTTTCGGTCGGTCATGGGGTTTTCATTGATTGAATCGATTGCGCAAGCTCACTCCTCTCCCACTCAATTATGCCTATCGAGATATCCATAGTGCTGTCCTCCCTTATGCCTTGCCCGAAGAAGTTCCAGAACCATTTCTGCTTGATGACATCGACGACGACGAA
>JANNYO010000289.1:0-3327 GCA_031410115.1 Rhodanobacteraceae bacterium
GCAATGGCAACGCGCTGCTGCTGGCCGCCGGACATATCACCAGAAAGGTTGTTCGCCTGCGGCGTCAACCCGACTTGATCGAGCAGCAGTGCTGCGCGTTCGCGCATTGCTGCATCGCTGTGGCCGCGTTCGGCTAGCAGCGGTAGCATGACGTTTTCCAGCGCGGTAAATGCTGGCAATAGGTTGTGAAACTGAAACACGAAGCCGATTGCTTTGGCGCGCAAAGCGGTCAAGTCATGATCGTTTAAAGCTGTGCTTGCCACGCCGGTTAAATACAGCTCGCCAGCGGTTGGTTTATCGAGCAACCCAATCATGTTGAGCAAGGTCGACTTGCCGGATCCAGAGGGGCCAATCAAGGCGACGAACTCGCCCCGGTGCAGGCTCAAATCAATGCCGTGCAACACTTCCACCTCGCCCGGCTTGCCGACTGCGTAGCTTTTTTTTATGCCGACTAAGCGCAGCGTTAGTTCGGAGTTGTCATCCGCGTTTGCCGGATCAGCGCTGGATTCAGTCACTTAACCATTAACCCCGAATCGCAATTGCAGGATCCATCCGCGCGGCGCGCTGGGCCGGAAACACTGCGGCAAGCGTGCCCACCAGTAGTGCGCCGAAGGCGGCATACAAAAACAGCATCGGGTCAAAGTCAATCGTGAAAAATGCCGTGCCATCCGGGTTGCGGGCATAACCACGCCACGCCACCAAAAAGCCCCAGCCCAAGCCCGAACCCAGTAAGGAACCGAACAAACCGTACAGCGCGCCTTGAACTAAAAATAATCGCAAAATTTGCGCGCGGGTGGTGCCGGTGGCGCGCAAAATGCCAATTTCCTTTGATTTTTGTAGCACTGAAACCACCAACACACTGACAATTCCAAGCGCCGCACTTAGCCCGACAAAGAGGCGAATCACCAGAAAAGTAATGTTTTGACCGTTCAAGGCGGTGAATAAATCGGCGTTCGTTGCGATCCAGCTTTCTGCCTTCAAGCCCGTTTGCGCATGAATCGACTGCGCCAAGATTTCGGCTTGAAACGGATCACGCGCATCCAGGCCGATGCTGGTGGCGCCGCCGACTAGGCTGAGCAAGCTTTGCGCGGTGCGCAGTGCGACGTAAACAGCGGTTTCATTTTGTCCGCGCTGACCAAAATCAAAAATGCCAGACACAGTCAGTGTGGCATTGGCGCCGCCAGCGGTTTGCAGCGTCAATTTGTCGTTGACAGAAACGCCCAGATCGGCGGCTAAATCGGTGCCAATCACAATATCAGTTGCACCGACTTTTGCGCTGCCAGCAACTATTTTTGCCTCCAGTGCAATCAAGCGTAAATAGCTTTCCGGCTCCATACCGGTGATGGCAACTGCGCGATTGGCATCGTTGCGCAAGACCAAACCGCCGCCTGAAATAATGGGTGCCACCACTTCAACGTCAGTGCGACTGCGCAGTTGCTTGACCACTTTTTGCCACTGATCGACCGAGCGTAAGCGCTGTGCGCGCGGCTGCACGGCGCTGGCAAAGCGCAAATTCGGTAGTGCTTTGTGTAGTTCCCGCGCAATTTCCTCAGGTGCTGAAACCACAATCTGCGCCTGATAGTCCAAGGTGCGATCAAACAAGCTACTATGTAAGCCGCCTAACAGTGCCGACATAAACACAATGACCGAAACGCCCAGCGCCACACCAGCGGTAATAAAAAGAGTTTGTAATACCCCCTCGCGCATAAAGCGCGTCGCTAAAATCCACTCAAATGGCAGCAGCGGGTTCATGGCGCCTCGCCTTTGGCGAGCGGTTCTGCCATAGGTCGCACATGCTGGCCAACTTTGATGGTCGCCAGTGACGCCAACAAAACCGGCTCGCCCGCGGTCAAGCCACTGAGCACTTCCGTTTGCTCATCCCCGCGCAAGCCCAAGCTAACGACTTGATGCACGGTATGTTTGTTGCGAACCACCATGACCCAGGGTGCCTTGCTGGAAGGGTCGTGCAACGCCGCGGTGGGTATCGTCAGTGCACGCGCGCGGTAGGCGGTTGCTATTTCCACCGAAACGGTCATGTCCTGGCGCAAATACTCGGGCGGTGCTGCGACCCTTAGCTTGAGTGCAACCGCACCACGCGCAACATCGATGCCAGGGTTGATGTAGCTGACGCTTGCGGCAAATTGCTGATCAGGATGGGCATCTGCAGAAGCCAGTGCTTTTTGCCCAACGGCTAACTGCGCCAGATTTTTTTCATCCAGCAGCAGCACAATTTCGACCGCACCCAGCGGCGCTAATTGCATCAATTCCATGCCTGGCAAAACCGTATCACCGGGCTCTACTTTGCGGCTAATCAGCGTGCCACTGACCGGTGCCACAATGGCGTGCTGTGCCAATTTGACCTGTGCTTCCTGCACGTTTGCCTGTGCCTGGGCCAAGCCGGCGCGCGCCGCGCTAGCGTCGCTGCCATCTGCGGAATTGGACTGCACCGTTAACAATGCAGAGCGCGATTGAGTCCGTGCGACATCAAAGTTCCGCTGTGCCTCGTCCAGCTGCATTTGCGAAACGAAGCTGCGTTTACGTAAATCCGCAACGCGAACGAGCTGTTGTGAGGCCTGATTTTGCTGGCTTTGCGCGCTAACCAACGCCTGCACTGCGGTTGGCAATGCCAGCTCACGCTGCTTGCGTACCCCTGCCCCGGCCTGTGCAGCGCCCGCCTGCGCCTGCGCCAATGCCGTTTGTAAGTCCTGATCGTCCAGCGCAATCAGCAGCTGACCGCGCACTACCGCTTGCCCCTCGAGCACCGGAATCGCTGCCACCCGGCCAGCCAAAACCGACGCCACCGACACCCGCTGCGGCGTTGCAACGCGTCCGGAGGCGACGACGGTTTGCTGCAGTGCGGTCGTTGCTGCGGCATAGGTTGCAACGGGTGTGCCCAAAACCAAATTTCGCGCGAGGTAGCTGATCAAAACGAACAGCAGCAGAGCGGCAATGGCAAGCTTTAGCCAAGTGCGTCGCGAAAGTGCCGCGCGCGCGGGTTTGACCTTGGCTGGGGCGGCCACAGCACCTGAGTCTCGCCGAACAGGCGACACGGCAAATGAGTCTTTTGCAGGTTCGGGTGCTGCGCTGACATCGGGTTTAGCTGTGTCTAGCTTGGGAACGTCTTTATCCATAGGCGTTTATCGCAAATCAAACGGCCTAGTTCGGTACGTTTGCGCACATTAGTGGCGGTCGCAAAGCGGTAGTTTGCCGCTCGGTATCCTAGGGTTCGATTCCCACCACCCAGAGCGGCGGGTGATCCGGCTGCGGAATGCGTCGGGCAATGGGCGGTGTCTATCGCAGATCCTTATTGACCCGGCAAGGGAATGT
>JANNYO010000290.1:0-4152 GCA_031410115.1 Rhodanobacteraceae bacterium
TCGCCAAAGGGCTCGTTAAAAAGTAAACCGATGTTAAGCGCCATTGTGAAGCCTTCGCAAGTCTTAATAGGGATTTTGCTCTAAGAAGCAACGTCGGGCGGGTTGCCCGGCGCAACCTTCAATTTAGAATTCAACTCGGAAACCCAGCTGCACGCCGGTGTTGCTGTAGCGTGCTTCGCTGAAATGCCGGCTGAGCCGTAAAAAACCACCGACACCATCGGCGAACTGCGCACTCAAACCCAGCATCAACGTGCCATAGCTGCGATCTTCTTTATCTGTGCCTGCAATAAATGTTGCACGCGTGGCGGCGGTGTCGCCTAGAAAACGCAAGGTGACGCCGTTTTCAGTGCTGTCGATCACTTGCGTCCAGCGCAAACCGAAAAACGGCTGATACACGCCATTGCTGCCGGAAATAGCCCAATTGCCGTTGACGCCAAGGCTGCCGGTGCTGGTCGAGCCGGTTAAATCTGCAACTTGCACCGCCCAGCCTGCGCCGTTGCCGGTGGCGTTTAACGCGCGCTCGTCATAGCCGTCAACTTTTTGCCGCGCGTATTCCAGTTGCAGATAGGGATCCAAATTGAATGCGTCAAAATTGGCCTGATAGCCGAGCGTCAGCGCGCCACTGAATAAGCTGGTGTCAAAATCGGCCGCGTAGCTCTGCGCGATCACCGTCGCAGCATCCAAGGTGTAGTTGGTGTTGCGCACCTGATCGCTACTGCGGCTGCCAAAACTGCCCAGTGCGGTGAAGTACCAGGGCGATTGATTGCGCAGCGATAGATAAACGTCGCCGATCAAATCGCGTTGATCTACCTTGCCTGAGCCGCCGCTAAAATCGCTGTCGGTTTTTCGATAGCGCAGCGCGCCGCCGATTACGCCGGACGCACCCACACTGCGATCAATGCCCAATAAAATGCCGCGCACTGAGCTATCGAAGCCATCTTGATTCGCGCTGGCGTCGCGCTCGATTTGCCCGCTTTCAATGCTGCCAAAAATGGCCCAATCGCCCATCGGGCCGTCGCCATTAGCGAAATTCCAGCCGGGTGTTTGGGCGCTAAACGCCATCAAGCCGTTACCGCCGCCGATTTTGCCAAAACTGCCTGAGCTGCGAGAGCTCAACAAATCCGCCGCCCCAGCGATTAACGCGCGATTTGCCGCGAGTGGCGTTTGGTCTGCCACCAGTGACGCCAGCGCCCCCGGAATCGCGGCGTTATTTTGAAACGCAGCCCCTACCAGCGAATTGCAATCCTGCTGGAAGCGTGCGCTTGCGCGGCCCGCGGTCGGGCAAACAATCGCAATCACACGCGCCGTTTCACGCTGGGTGTCGGTACGGGTGAAGCGGTTCAAAGCCGCCAGTACATCGGCGTTTTGCGCAAACACAAACGACGTTAGGGATAAATTAACCGCGATGGCGGACGCGGTCAGGGCAATCGGCAAAATAGTGCGGTTCGAGTTTGCATAACGCATACAGAGTCTCCTGGGTGACATGGATGGGGTTTGAAACTACTCAAACGGAGTATTCACCTAAAACACGACAACTTCACGAAATTTTTACGTTGTCGCAACATGACCGCTTTGAAAAAGCGGGTGCTACTCGCTGTCGCTGCCTCTATTTATGTGTAATTTTGCATCTATATTTAAATCAAATTGCTTAATTCGAACAAATAACTTAATTTTGCCATCAACACAAACCTTCTTTGGTCAATTCATCATGAAATTAAAGTGTGTCGCCCTGTGTTTTGCGCTCTCAATGAGTTTGGCGAGTTTGGCCAAAGCGCCAGAACCGACCGTCTTTACCACCTACGCCAAAGCGGAAATTGTGATCGAAGCCGACGGACAGGTCAGCATGGTCAAATTTGTTGGGCCCAAGTTAGGCAATGCGTTAGAAACGTCGCTGTCGCGAAAGATCAAAGCGCCGAATTTGTTTCAGGCTGGGCTGTTGAACGGAAAACCTGCGCGCACGCATTCACTGGTTATGCTGCAACTGCGAGCGCAAAGTGATGTGGCGCAAAACCAAACCGTATTTTCGCTGCACAACGTTTTCGTCAACACTATGGCGCTTCCAGACCAACGAAACCGCATCATCTATCCGGAAAACATGTTGCGAAACCATTGGGAAGCACAGCTCACTGTGGCGGTGAGCTATGACGCGAAAGGCGATGTTACTGACGCTCAGGTGGACGAAACACAAGCCAAAGTGCATGCCGAGTTCCGCAGATCAGCGCTGCGGTATGCACGCAATATGAAATTTTTCGTCGAGGAAGTCGGCGGTGTCGCCCAAGGTGGTCAAGTATTCGTTCCATTGGTCTACAAAATCGCCGGGGAAAACGATGCGTTTGGACCCTACACGCTCAAGCTTCCAGCTGGCGGGCATCTAGATATGCAGCCTGGCGAACCTGCACCGGACTTAATGTCGAGCAAAATGAATGCCGCACTGACACAGCCGTTTGTACCGCAATCATTGATGGATGGTTGAAGTCTCGCCGAAAGGCGACTCGGAAAAACAAGTTTGTGGACTGCTAAACTCGAACGTCATTTTCTTAGCTGTCTCCCGTGAATCCTGCCCTAAAACCCAAACCGAATTTCAGCGATAAAACGCGCTCACGTTTGCGCGAAAGCGCGTTTGTGATGCTGCTACCCATTGCCCTATATGTTTTATTTGCGCTTTGGACCTACACGCCGAGCGACCCGAGTTGGTCGCATGCCGCAAGCGCTGGCGCGCAGGTCGGCAACTTAGGCGGCCGGGCGGGCGCGTATTTAGCGGATTTGCTGCTGTATTTATTTGGCTATTTAGCTTATTTGCTGCCGATTACCTTAATTTTTATCGGTACACGCATTTTACGCGCTGCACCAAGTACCGATGACTTGGGCGCTTACGAGCCGATGCTGCGGGTTTTAGGTGTTGTGCTGTTGGTTTTATCCGGCTGCCTGCTGCTAGCGATTCGCGGCGGTGGAGCTAATTTGCCGGGTCAAGCGGGCGGTGTTTTGGGCGGGGTGCTGGCGAAATTGATCCAACCAGGCTTGGGTTCTGGACCAGCGACGATGTTCGCCTTGGCCTTGAGTTTGGTCGCACTCACACTCGCCACCGGCATGAGCTGGTTCAAAAGTATGGATGTCATTGGTGCCTGGGTGCTGCGCGCGATTGCCATCGTTCAAGGGCAGGCGGAATCTTTCCAGCAGCAGCGCCAGCAGCCGGTGCGCCCGCGTCAAGAAAGCCGCAACGATGACGCACAAGCCGGCATCGCCGCGCGCGAGGAGCGTACTGAGGTACGCAAGCTAGATAGCAAGCGTTTGGCCGAACGTGTCGCGCCGAAAATTGGGCCTCAGGCGCCGAGCACGGTGGAAAAATCTGAGCGTGCCGCGCGCGAGGTGCAGTTGCAGCTCTTTCAATCCATCCCTGCCGCAGGGGATTTGCCGCCGCTGAATTTGCTCGACGAGCCGAAAATTCAAAGCAAAGGCTATACCGGTGATGAGCTTGAACAACTCAGCCGCTTGGTGGAAATCAAGCTGAAAGAATTTCGCATCGAAGCGCAGGTCATGAACGTGTTTCCCGGCCCGGTGATCACGCGCTTTGAAATGCAGCCCGCAGCCGGTATTCGCGCCAGTCAAATCTCTAGTTTAGATCGCGACATTGCGCGCGGACTGTCGAAAGTCAGCGTGCGCGTGGTCGAGGTGATTGCGGGTAAAACCTTTGTGGGCTTGGAGATTCCCAACGTCAATCGGGAAATTGTGTACCTGAGCGAAATTTTGCGCTCCGTGGCATACGACAAAATGGCAAGCCCGCTCGCACTTGCCTTGGGCAAGGATATCGGCGGTAAACCGGTGGTGGTGGACATTCAAAAAATGCCGCATTTGCTGGTTGCTGGCACCACCGGTTCGGGTAAGTCCGTGGCTCTGAACGCGATGATTGTTAGCCTGCTGTACAAGGCCACTGCGAACGATTTGCGCATGATTATGATCGACCCAAAAATGCTGGAATTATCCGTTTACGACGGCATTCCACATTTGTTGGCGCCGGTGGTGATTGACATGAAAGAAGCCGCCAACGCGCTGCGCTGGTGCGTGGCGGAATTGGAGCGGCGCTACTAACTGATGGCATCTGTGGGCGTGCGCAACTTGGCGGGCTTTAATCGCAAGGTCAAAGAAGCGATCGTA
>JANNYO010000291.1:0-6570 GCA_031410115.1 Rhodanobacteraceae bacterium
GCCGTTGAGCCCAAAACCGCAGCGTTGGTGGCGATCACGTTGTTAATATTGACGTCGGATTTGCTTTGTTGTGCGAATGCGCCGGTGCTGATCAAGGAAGCGGCGAGGACAGCGATGAGTTGAACTTTCATGGTGAGGCTCCTAATTATTTAAGATTGCGAGGGTTTTATTTGCGTTTGATGCGCCGGATTCATCTGCCGCTGCATCTGATCAATGAATCACCCCGTGCAACAAAATGGTTCAAAGTTTTTGCAAATAGTTTCGAATCTTTAAACGCCTGCCCAAAGAGTTAGAACAACTACTGCGGCGCGATCGCTAGGGTCAGCTCAACTTCGTCGCTAACAATACCGCGCCGTGCTTTCATGCCGAACTCGGCGCGTTTAAGCCGACCGGTGACATCGAACGCGCAGCGCCATGGGGTTTTTGCAAACGCCTTGGCACAGGGCTTTGGCGTCAATTCAAACACTTGGATTTGGGTCACGCCGCGCAGGGTCAGCTTGCCGCGAATTTCGCCGCCGCGGCGCAAAACTGCATGCTTAAAAGGCTCGGAAACGAAGACGATTTCGGGATAGTGTTCGGCGTCAAAATAGGGCGTGCTTTTGAGCAACGCGGCGTCGGAGGCGGATTTCATCGTGGCACTCGCGCTACCAATCCGGGCCGACACGCGCGCGGTATTTTTGTCGATGCGCAAACCGCCTTTCAGCGCGCTAAAACTACCGTGCTTTTTGAAAACGCCAAAAATCGTCACGCGAAATTTGACGCTACTGCCGCTGCCGAAAGCAACCTCGGCGGGCACCGCAGGCTTTGCCAGCGATGGCGTACTCGCCGCCAGCGCTAGCCCACACGCCGTCAGTGCGAGGGCAAAAACCCACGCGAGCCGAGCGGCGTTTATTCGATTTCATCCTCAAAGCCGGCGCCAAATATGCCGCGTGGATCGGTATCGGTGGCGCTGTTGTTCGCCGGGTTGCCGTCGACTACGCCAACCGGCGTGGCAACCGTAACGGTGTTGAGCACCGACACTTCGCCTGCCGTCGGGAATTCAACCACCACCCGATACGCCACCGAGCCGGTCGCTGCGACATCAATGGTTTGATTGATCGCACCACTGCCTGAGCCGGCGCCGCAGCTGCTGCCGGGTGCCGCCGCACACGTGTAGCTTTGCGACAGCGCACCGGCAGGGATTAAATTCACCAGTGTCGCCCCACCGACGGTGGTATCGCCCAAATTGCGCACCACAACGGTGTAGACCACTTGTGAGGTATTGATCACGCGCACGCCGTTGCCGATGGTGACGCTCAGATCCACCGCGCCACCGCCCTGCTGCACGATGTAGGGCAACGCGGCTGAGGTGGAACCCTGATAATAGGCATCGGCCAAATAGCGCACGGTAATCTGGCGTGCGCCGAGCGTGGTCGGGCTAAGCACGCAGCTGCCGCTGGGCACGGCAACCGTGCAATTGGCGGAGCTAACGCCATCCGATACCTGCACTTGCCCACTGGCGGCGGGCAACCCTGGCACCGCGGCACCCGGTGCGACGATGCCTAAACTGTAAGTTACCGTGACCGGCACACCGGCAGCGCCGGAGGCGGCACTCAGGCTAGCGGTTAAGCCCGTCGGCGCTGGATTGGTGGTGTGATCGATGAACTCAGCGCTTGATGTGTAAACCCCGTTGGCGTCAATAAACTGCACCAACAAAGCTTTAATCACCGGGCTGCGCGACAGCAGGTTTACCGTCGCAACGCCGGCAACCATCGGCGCAGAAGCCGGGATGCCACCCGGGAACTGCGTGACTTGTACCGTGCCAGCAGGCACTGGGCCGCCGCCATTCGCAGCAGCGCTGACATTGAGCGTGAAGCTTTGGCCGATCACCGTTGGGTTAACCGATTGGCTAAACGTCAGCGGTGCGAGTGCTGTGGTGTAGACCGCATTGCCGATAAAGCTACCGTTGGCAAAGCCGCCTGAGCCGGTGAACGCGACCGTCGTGGCCCAGGCGCCGGGTGCCGTTGGGGTCAAATTACAGCTGCCGACCAACGAGGTCGGATTGCCGTTCGCCAGATTCAGCGCGCAGCCGATCGGTGCTAACGCCGGCAGGCCCAAACGCGTCGCGGTGACGGTTGCGGTGCCGGTTGGGCGCACCGCCGCACTGATTTGCACCGCAACGGGATAGCTCACGCCGGCGCTATACACAGCCGTTGGCAGCGGTGTGGTCAGTGCGACTGTGGTGGGGCTCGCAGCATCATCATTGAGGATCGTGCCGAAGCCTGGACCTGCGATCGTGACGGACGTTATCCCGGTGGGCAACGTGACGTTGCTGAGGGTAAAGTTAAACGACTCGTTCGCCTCAACATCGGTGTCGCCAATAATAGGCACGCTAATCGTGGTTTGCCCGAGGATTGGGATCACCGCTGTGCCTGAGCTGGCAGTGTAGTCGCTGTTCGCCAAGGTCGCGGTGCCGTCGCTGGTGGCATAGTTCACGCTGACAGCGCCCTGCACGAATTTGCTTAACGACAATGTAAAGGTGAGCGGTGTGGTGCCGGAATTGCCTTCGGCAATGATGGGCGCGTTAACGTTGATCACCGCGCTGTCGTCGTTGTTAATGGTGCCGAGCACACTCGCGGTGAGAATCGTCGCGGTCGGCATAGGCGGGTTGCTCAGCAGCAGGCGCAGCGTTTCATCGGCTTCCACAATGTTGTCGCCCAATACCGTTATGCTGACGATTTTGATGGTTTCGCCGGGCGCAAAGGTGACCAGTTGATTGCTGATCGCCGTGAAGTCCGCGCCGTCTGCGGCTAATGCGCCAGCGCTGAACCCGGTGTTGACAATCACCTCAACAGGAACGGCGGCCGCAGCCGAGAGGAAGATCACGAAATCTAGACTGGCGCTGCCTGCATTGCCCTCCGTTACCGAGTTACCAGCGGCGCTGATGTTAATCACCACCGGCGCTGGCGCGATGCTGATGCTGTAATTCGCCGCGATGGTTTGCGCGATCGGCACAGTGGCATCGGTGACCGTTACCACCACTAAAAACGGGCTGCCAACACTGCTCGTAGGCGTGCCAGTGATCGCGCCGGTGCTTGCGTTCAACATTAAACCGGGCGGTAAACCGCTGGCGATATAGCTGTAGGGCGCTATTCCACCCGATGCAGCAACACTGGCACCGGAATAGACTGTGCTGGCGGTGCCAGCTGCCAGTGCGCCGCCGATCGGCGTGACGCTCAGCACTTGCTCGTAAGCACCCACATCCACACCGCTAACGTTGCGATTGAAGCCAGGCCCGCGCTGATCGAACGGTGGCAGGTTCAGGCCGGGGTCGCCAGCGTTTTTCAAAACCGAACCAGACTGGAAGCCAATCGTATCGGTGTCGCCACCGTTATTCGTGAGCGGGCTGAGTAAGGGCAAGCCGGCAATGGCGTTGGTTTGGCTTAAGCTGGCCGGCGCATCCGCGATCATACTGAATTTTGCCGACACGCTGCCGCCGGCAAAATCAACGTCGGCAAATCCCGTGCGTGCCGAGCCGGTGCTCAGGCTTCGATTCGCGCTAAAAACGGTGCTGTTGAGCTGCACGCTCGAAGCAAGGGCAAACAGGCCAGCAGCTTTGGATTCCACCGCCCCACTCGTCAGGTTTGCGGCACTCGTGGTGTTGCCAACAAAACTATTGAGATCCAAGGTTGCGGTGCCGTTGTTGATGTACAACGCGCCACCGTTCGCGTTGGGTGCAGTCGCGGCACCGGCGCCGGTGACCACAGCGGAGTTCGCGGTAAAGGTGGTGTTGGTGATGGTGACAGTACCCGGCGCGGAGTAAATCGCACCGCCACGGACAGAGGAACCCGCAAGGCTTGAACTGACTGAGTTGCCAACAAACAGACAATCCTGCACGACCAGTGCGATAAAAGTGCCAGCCGCGCCCGCAACCGCACCGCCAGACGGCAAGTTGCCCTGTGCTTGGTTGCCCTCAAAGCGCATGCCAAAGAGGTTTAAGTTCTCCCGCGTGTAGATCGCACCGCCCAGCGTGGCGCTTGGCGCCGCCTCAAAACTGGCGCGCCCGTTCACCAGATTTAGGCCTTCCAAGGTAACGTTTATCACGCTTGCGGCCCCGTCATCGATGCGGAAAATGCGGGTATTGTTCGACGCGTCAATTTTCAGCGTGCGCGCGGCAATGTTGCTGATGGTCATGTCTTTGCTGATCGTAATCTCACCGCCTGAAAGCAGAATCGTGGCGTTTGGAATGCTGAGAAAGCTCGGGTCAAACTGAATAATCGGATTCGCCGACACCGCCCCACAGCTGGAGTTCAATGGCGCGACACCCGGATTGTTTCCCGCTTCCACCGCTTTACGCAGCGTGCACACCACCGGTGAGCTGCCATCGCCAAGCGTATTCACGGTCACAATGGCGGGCGGCGCGACGCGGGTGATCACCACTTTCGTGGCGGTGTAGTTGATTCGGTAAAATTGACCGGACACGTTGATGACGGTGTTATCCGGCTTGCCGGCAAAAGTGCCCGTGACGGAGGACGCAACAATCAAATCGTAGCTGCCACCGATATTGATCGGCGTACCACTGGGTGACAAATTCAAGCTCGCACCCGCCAAAGTTGCCGCACCGGTGACAACCGCCCGGCCCGGGCCGTCGGCATCGATAATCGAGGTCAGCGTGATGCCACTGGCAAAACCCAGTGCGCCACCCACGTTCATAATATTCGAGCCCAACAGCAGGCCGCCTGTCGACGCACCCGTGCTGGGCAAAAAGTCCCCTACCGTCGCTGGGCCGCTAACCACCAAGTTACCGCCGTCCATGCGCACCTGTGGCAGGGTGCCGCCATTCAAGTTCAGTGTGCCGCCTTGCAGTAACGTGGGCAGGGTGTTCGATGCGGTGCCGGTAAAGGTCAGGGTGCCGCCGGTTTGCACGAATTGCCCGCCGCTGGGTGCATCGATTAGGCTGCCAAAAAAGCTGGCCGTATTGGCGACTATGGTCAAACGGCCTGACACGCCACCGTTGCCGATTTTGACGATCCCAGCGCCGTTAATGTTATTCACCGTCTCACTATTGCCCGCCAAATTCAGTGTGCCGGGGCCGTTAAAAGCGACGATTGCAGTATTCGGAATACGCTCGTTCGCGCTGGTCAATACTTCCGTGGGGGTGTTGATTTCCAATCGGGAAGTAAAGGTGTTTGCGCCGTCAAACACCACGGTGCCGGTATCGCCTTGCCCAACGCGCACGTCGGCGCTGCCAGAAATCACGCCGTTAAAGCGCAGCGTGCCACCGACCGGGCGCAACAAGACATTCGCACCAGTCGCCACCACCGGGCCACGCCATTCCACCACGGTGCTGGCGATGCTGTGCTGCGAGTTGAGCTGGGTGGCATTGCCGTTTGCCGCTTGATTGGTGATGAGACGTTCGTGGTCAATGACCAATGAATTACCTGGCACCGCTGATTCATTGTAGATATTGATGACCGCGTCGGTCAGGGTGGTGTCAGTTACCGCACCGGTGTCACCAAAAGGCGCGCTGGTGCGCACGTCGACGGTTAAACCCGGCCCGGTAATCGTGGTGGTACCCGCGTAGTTCGTGGCGTTGTTCAGCACGGCAAAATGCCCGCTGCCGCTGGTGCGCGTGTAGCTGACATTACCGGTTTGCGCGGTGGCGGCAAAATACGGTGCCAAAATCGCGCGGCCAGTGCCTGACGGTGTGTTGGTGAATTCAAAATTGACGTTGCCGGCGAAGTCCAGGTTTTGCGTCACACCGCCCAAAAGGAACGTCGGGAAGGCATTGCCGCTGACGTTAACGCTGACTAAGGCGTTTGCCGCACTCAGTCGCAAGGGGAGATTTACGTCCGTAGATGTGTTCGCCGTGCCGGAAAAACGCACAGGATTGGCGTTGGTCAGGGTGACTTGCGCCACTCCGTTCAGGGTATAGAACGACGTCAGCTCAAAAAAATCAAAGCTGCCCAGCGGAATGGCGTTGACTACTTTAGTGACCGCACTGGCCGGAAAACGCACGATCGCACCACTGATCGGCGGGCCCGCCGGCGTCCAGTTGCCGGACGTGCTCCAATTGGCATCTACCGAGCCGTTCCAGCTGAAATCGGTGGCACCAGCGGCCACGGTGATCGTTAGAGGAAACGCCGCCGTTTGCCCGGCAGCATCGACAACATTAAGCGTAAAGTTTTGCGTGCCCACAGGCCCGGCAACGGTGCCGCCCAGAACGTAAGTGTTGCCCGATTGGCCGCCGGTGAGCCAGGCCGGGCCACCGCCGCTCACGAATATACTTGAATACGGTAAAACCCCGCCTGTCGGCGCCAATGCCGGTACCGATAGCGCCTGACCGATCGTGCCATTCATCGGGCCAGCGCTGAGCGTTACGGGCGAGATGCGCGTGAGGGTGAAGTCGTTGCCGGTGCCGCCGGTGTAACTGGCTTGATATTTAGGGCCAGCGCCAGGCGGCAAATACGCGCCCTGCGGCACGCTCAAAAACGTACCAACGATGGGGCCGGGCCCGGAGTTATTGTCAATCAAACGCACGACTTCGCCGGGGTTCAGATGCGTAATGAAATTCACCACGAGCGGCGCATT
>JANNYO010000292.1:0-9677 GCA_031410115.1 Rhodanobacteraceae bacterium
TGGCGGTACCGACGCCAAACGCATGCTTGGGCGCACACCAGGAAACATCGTAACCGTTCGGCCTTAGAAAGACGGCGTGATCTCCGATTTCACCATGACTGAGGCGATGCTGGAGCATTTCATTCGCAAAGCCCATCCAAACCGATTTTTGCGTGCAAGTCCGCGCGTGGTGGTTTGTGTGCCGTGCGGTTCCACCCAAGTCGAGCGCCGGGCGATTAAGGAGTCGGCAGAACGGGCCGGTGCGCGCGATGTGAGCTTGATTGAAGAGCCGATGGCAGCTGCTATTGGTGCCGGCATACCGATCCACGAAGCACGCGGCTCGATGGTGATTGATATCGGCGGCGGCACAACCGAAGTCGCGGTGCTGTCGTTGAACGGGATTGTCTATTCGCAGTCGGTGCGTATTGGTGGCGACAAGTTTGACGAAGCGATCTCAAACTATGTGCGGCGCAACCATGGCACGTTGATTGGTGAGGCAACCGCAGAACGAATCAAGCTGGAAATTGGCTGCGCCTACGCGGGTTCGGAAGTGCGTGAAATGCAGGTTTCCGGTCGTAATTTAGCCGAAGGTGTACCGCGAAATTTCACCGTCAACAGCAATGAGACCTTGGAGGCGCTACATGAACCACTGCAGGGCATTTGCCAGGCGGTAAAAGCCGCACTTGAGCGCACACCACCTGAACTTTGCGCCGATTTGGCCGAGCGCGGCATTGTGCTGACGGGTGGCGGTGCCATGTTGCGCGATTTGGACAAGTTAATCGCGGAAGTGACGGGTTTGCATGTGCAAGTTGCGGATGACCCGTTGACCTGCGTTGCGCGTGGCGGTGGCCGGGCGCTTGAGCTGATTGACCTACACGGCCCGGACTTTTTTGCTGGCGATTGATCGAATATTCGACATTTTCTGCCCGGCATTTTTATCGACCCTAAAATTTTTGATCCGCTGAAATGAATTCGCCAGATCGCGCACAGTTATTTGCCAAAGGTGCTGATTCGACTTTGGCACTTTTAGTCTATGCCGCTGCGGCAATTGCATTGATGGTGCTGGATCGAAAATGGGGCTATTTGAACGACGTGCGCGCCGGATCGCAGTCGCTTGCGCAACCGATTTGGGCGCTCGCAGAGCTGCCGGCGAAAATTGCCGATGCCTCGCAAACGTATTTGACCGACCGAGCTGAACTGGCGGAAAAACTTAATGCGCAAGCGGAAACAGCTTTACGGCAAAGCACGGAATTGCTGGCTCTACGCGCGCAGGCGGCCGAATCTGTGCGCGTGCGTGCCTTGTTGGGTGACGAGCCACTCGCGACGTCCAAAGGGCTAATTGCGCGCGTGCTCAGCGTGGACTTAGATCGCTACAGCCAACGTATTGCGATTGCGCGCGGCGCACGCGATGGCGTGCTGGTTAATTCCGTGCTGATTGACGAAAAAGGGCTGCTCGGGCAAGTGACCGAGGTGGGTGCCAGCACCGCGATTGCGATTTTGCTATCGGACGTGAATCACCGGGTACCGGCTGAAATCGTGCGCAATGGCCTGCGGGTTTATGTCGTTGGTTTAGGCCGCGATGCGGCGCTAGCGCTGGATCGCATGGCGCTGAACGCCGATATCAAAATCGGCGATCAACTGCAAACTTCTGGCCTTGGTGGCGTATTCCCAGCCGGCTTGCCGATTGGCCACGTGGTGTCCGTTGCGCGTGCCGATGGCGACAGTTTTGCCCAGGCGACACTTATTCCCGCCGCGCGATTGGGGTTAAGCAAACTGGTTTTGGTGCTGCCACCAAGGCCCAATATTGGCCCGGTTTTCGATTTGCGGCGCGCCGCGCCAACGATCTCAACTGTGCCGAACACACCCGCAGCAAGCGCCACAGCAGCGAGCCGTTAACGTGCGCATACGCAACGAACGCACGCTTTTTTTGCTGCTGATCCTGGTGGCACTGGTGTTGCAGCGGATACCGTGGCCGGAAAGTGCCGCCGCGTTCAAACCATGGTTTTTAGGCTTGGTCGTGGCGTATTTCACCCTCGAAGTACCGGGGCGAATCAGCTTAGGCTTAGCGTTTGTGCTCGGGCTATGCGCCGATCTTGTCACCGGCGTCGGCGTACTTTTTGGTGAGCACGCATTTCGCCTAACGATTTTAGTTTACGTGCTGCTGCGCTTTCGCTATCGCCTGCGTTTTTTTCCGCTTTGGCAGCAAACCGCTGCTATCGGCGCTATTTTTCTGAACGACAGCGTGCTGACCGTTTGGGTGCGCATGCTGGGTAACTACGGCTGGCCACCGGCGCGTTTTTGGTTTGCACCAATGACTGGTATGTTGGTCTGGCCAATCCTTTTTTTAAGCCTCGATCATCTGCGTCAATTGGCCCGGGTGCGCTCGATATGAAGTTTAGAACCGGACGTGCACTCAAAGGTGAAGCGGACGAGCGGCGACTGCTCGCAGCAAGGGCGCTGCAGGCATTTTTCGTTATCACCCTGCTCATTATTGCGTTGACATCGCGCTTTGCTTGGCTGCAAATTTTTGCGCATGAGCAGTTTGCCGCACAAAGCTTGGATAACTCCATTCGCCAGATTCCAATTGCGCCTCCGCGCGGGCTCATTTTTGATCGCAATGGTGTGCTGCTGGCAGAAAACCGGCTAGCGTATCGACTGGAACTGATCCCCGAGCAAACCACTGGCGTTGCGCAAACATGGATGAATTTAAGCCAAATTATTGCGCTTGATGATGAGCTGAAAGCCGATTTCGAACGCGCGCGCATCCAGCATCGCAAGTTTCAAAACGTGTTAATCAAACCGCGTTTAAGCGATGAGGAATTAGCGCGCTTAAGTGTCGCGATGTATCGCTTTCCTGGCGTGAAAATCGTGCCATTCCTGTCGCGCTATTATCCGCTCGGTGCCGCCACGGCGCACATTATTGGCTATGTCGGGCGTTTGGATGAAAAAGACTTAAGTCGGGTCGACCCAATCAACTACGCGGCAAGCACGCACATCGGCAAAGTCGGCATTGAGTCACGCTATGAAGACTTACTGCACGGTCAAGTTGGCTACGAGCGGGTCGAAGTGAACGCCGCGGGGCGCACCGTGCGGGAGTTGTTGAGTGTGCGCAAAGCCCCGGTCGCAGGTAAAAACCTTTACTTAAGCATCGATATTCGGCTGCAAATCGCCGCTGCCGCTGCGTTTGGGACGCAAACCGGAGCAGCGGTAGCAATCGACCCAAAAAATGGCGAGGTGCTCGCCATGGTCAGCGTGCCTAGCTTCGATCCGAATTTGTACGTCAACGGCATCAGCAAAACTGCCTATCAGGCGCTGATAACTGACCCCGCACGCCCGACTTTTCACCGCGCGCTGTCGGGAAGCTATCCGCCGGGTTCGACCTTCAAGCCCTTTGTCGCAATGGCGGGGTTGGAGTTGGGCTTTCGCAGCCCCCAAGACACTGTGGTTTCACGCGGCATTTTTTATCTGCCCGGCGCCAAACGTGGCTATCGCGACTGGAAACCTGGCGGTCACGGCGTCATCAATTTGAAAGAAGCAATGGCACAAAGCGTCAACACCTATTTCTACACTTTAGCGCTCGAAATGGGTATCGATACGCTGCATGACTATGTCGTGCGCTTTGGCTTTGGCAGCCCAACTGGCATCGACTTAAATGGCGAGGCCGCTGGCCTTATTCCGTCCAAAGCCTGGAAAAAAACCGTCTCAAAAATGCCGTGGTTTCCCGGTGAAACGGTGGTCGCTGGAATTGGTCAAGGGCAGGTTAGCGTCACGCCGGTGCAGCTTGCAGTCGCTGGCGCCACGCTTGCAGCCGGCGGCATTCGACGCCAGCCACATTTACTGCTGGCAACCCAAGCACAAATGCAAGGACCCATCGTTGCGGCGGAAAGGGAAACAGACGGCGCAAGCTTTATCCACGACCCGGCACATCTGATCGCGGTGCGCGATGCCATGATCGCGGTGCTGCACGGACCGACCGGCACCGCCCGCGCAGTTGGCAATGGCGCGGGCTTTATCATTGCGGGTAAAACCGGCACGGCGCAGCAAATAAGTGCGACCGCGCCACGCGACGCGCACGGGCAAGTCGATGCACGCTATAAAAATCAGGCGCTATTTGTAGGCTACGCGCCGGCCATGGCGCCGATCATTGCGGTCGGTTTAATCGTTGAACAAGGCGGCAGCGGCGCGCACGCCGCCGCACCCGTTGGGCGTGCAATTTTTACGGCATTTTTACCAAAGACCGATGTTCCGCCGCCGCCGGCCAATGCCGCGTCAGATTTCAATAGCGACGAAGAACTGCCGCTTGACCCCATTGAGGTTGAATTGCCAGATGCGCCGCCGGTTGAGGCAAGCCCGCAGTGAATTCTTTTGCGGTTTGGCGCCATCGTATTTTTCTGCTGCTACCTTGGCCACGGGTGGACTGGACGCTGTTGATTTTGCTCAGTTTGGTTTGTAGCACTGGGCTGATTACGCTGTATTCCGCTGGCGGCTCTAGCTTCCAATATGTTTTTGCGCAGTCGATTCGCTTCGCGCTTGGGCTGTTTGCCATGCTGCTATTGGCAGCAACCTCGCCGACGACGTTAAGACGCTGGACGCCGTGGATCTACGGCGGCTGCCTGTTTTTATTGATTTTGGTGGCTTTTTTTGGCGAAGGACGCGGCGCACACCGCTGGTTAGATTTGAAGTTCGTGCGCTTTCAACCGTCAGAAATCATGAAGCTTGCGCTGCCGATGATGTTGGCAAGCTATTTTCATCGCCGCAGTTTGCCACCGAGCTGGCGTGATCTGAGCGTTTGCTCAGCCCTGGTTGGCGTGCCGGTTTTGTTAGTCGCCAAACAGCCGGATTTGGGCACCGCACTACTGATTGCGGCGGCGGGTGCATTTGTCATTTTCCTGGCGGGCTTAAGCTGGTGGCGGATCGCTGGCATTTTGAGCATTGCCGGTGCCAGCATTCCAGTTGCCTGGCAGTTTTTACACGAGTACCAAAAAAATCGCGTGCGCGTATTGCTTGACCCAGAATCCGATCCGCTTGGTAACGGCTGGCACATTATACAAAGCAAAATCGCGGTCGGCTCAGGCGGGATGTGGGGCAAGGGTCTGGGTCATGGAACCCAAACCCAGCTGGCGTTTTTGCCAGAAAAACACACGGATTTTATCTTCGCGGTTTTTTCCGAAGAATTTGGTTGGGTGCGTGTCGCACTGTTACTCACGCTCTATTTAGTGGTGATCGGGCGCTGCCTGTGGATGGCGGCAAACGCTGGCGATACTTTCGGGCGCTTGCTCGGTGGTTCACTGGCGATGAGCTTTTTTGTCTACGTGATCGTCAACGGCGGAATGATCGCCGGCGTGTTGCCGGTCGTTGGTGTGCCGCTGCCCTTGGTAAGCTACGGCGGCACCTCGGCGGTATCGCTACTCGCGGGTTTTGGCATCCTGATGTCCATCTATGGGCACCGACAAATGCTCGCGCGCTGAGAAAAGCGATAATTTCAGCCGCCTGTCCAAAAATCGGGGCGAATAAAGGCACGGCGGCAGAGCACATCATAATATTTTTAACGTGTTCCTCAATTTACTCTTTACGTTTGATTCGATGGTGATTGCGAGCAAAACAGCGTTCGCGTTAGCCTCTGCGCCCGATTACAAAACGCAGTTCAAGCATACTCATGAAACTTCCGCAGAATGAATTGGCAGGAAAAAATAACTTATTTGCTGGCTCGACTGGCATGTTTGCTGGCATGTTTGCTGCCGTATTGTTCGATTGTGATGGCGTATTGGTCGACAGTGAAGCAATCACGCTGTCCGTTTTGCAGCAGATGCTTGGCGAACTCGGCTGGCAGATGACCTTAGAAGACTGTATGCGCCAATTTTTGGGGCGTTTGGTGCGTGATAACGCGGCGCTTATTGAGCAAAACACCGGCCAAGCAATGACGCCAGGCTGGATGGATGAATTCTTACGCCGCCGCGATGCGGCATTGAATGCACAACTCACCGCAATTGACGGCGTGCACGATGCTCTGTCGCAAATTGAACGCGTCTATGGCGCACGATTGGCCTGCGCCTCGGGTGCAGACCGACGCAAAATCAACTTGCAGCTGGACAAAGTCGGGCTAATGCACTATTTCGCTGGGCGCATTTTTAGCGGCTTTGAGATGGCGCAAAGCAAACCAGCACCGGATGTTTATCTGGCTGCGGCAGCGCATTTGGGGGTTGATCCAAGCGCGTGCGCGGTAATCGAAGATTCGCCGACAGGTGTGCGGGCGGGCGTGGCGGCCGGGGCGAAGGTGTTTGCTTATGTGCCACACAACTGCCCGAGCGTAAACGCGCTTGGCGGCGTGGCGGCAGTGACCGCATCGCTAATTTCCGTCGGGGCGCATGCTGTGTTTTCGGATATGCGCGCGCTGCCGGCTCTACTTGCATGAACAAGCAGTGCCGCGCATAGACATCATGTTGCTATTGCGCTGCGATAAGCTTGGTGCATTGTAACGTGGACTACGCTGATGACTTGGGCCGGATTCGAAGCCGCAATCGCGCACTATTTTATTGATTGGATGGCCGTACTTAGACTTGTCGGAATGATGAGCGCGATTGGTTTTGTGCTTGAACAGCTCAAGCCCGTCGGGCGGCGTTTGCCCGTCAGACCGATGCTTTTTAATATCGTTTACGTCGCTTTTGCACTGCTGGTGCTGGTGACGTTGGTGCCTTGGCTGGCCGGATTCAGCAATGCGATATTGCTGCGCTGGGGTGGCTGGTTACACATCAGCTTTCCCGATGGATGGCTTGGCAGCGTACTCGCCGTTGCCGTATTTCTGCTGATATACGATTTTTTCTATTACTGGTGGCACCGCGCGCAGCACGCATCGCCGTGGCTGTGGGCGGTACATGAGTTGCACCACGGCGAACGCCACATTAACGTCACTACCAGCGCGCGGCACCACTGGTTGGAAGAACCGATGCGCTTGTTTGTGGTGCTGCTGCCGATGAGCCTGCTGTTTCGTTTGGACGGGCCGAGCGTTGGTCTGGTTTTTACCGTGGCGATGTTCTGGGGCTATTTTATTCACCTCAATTTAAAGCTCAGCCTCGGTTTACTCACCGGCGCTTTTGGCGGCCCGCAGTATCATCGTATTCATCATTCGATCGAATTCCAGCATCACAACCGCAATTTTGCCGCGCTGTTTCCGATCTGGGACTGGGTGTTTGGCACGCAGTATTTACCCACTGCTGAAGAATGGCCGGACACCGGCATAACGGAGCGCCCGCAGCCAAATTCTTGGCCGCACGCGCTGTTTGGCCCGTTCACAGCCTGGGCGCAGGCGATTCGATTGCGACTTACTCGCCGGGCAGTTTGACGCGATGGCAACAGCGATAGCAGCACCGCCAACTCATGCAATTGGACTGAACATGATGCGGGTTGTGGCAATGCTGGCCTTGCTCTTTACCCACGGCACGGCATTTTGGCTTTCTGGCTTTCCCCAGTTAACACCCATTGCGATTTTTGGCGGTTTGTTCGGGATAGACGCGTTTTTTGTGCTGAGCGGTTTTCTGGTCGCGCGGCGGCTGTTCGATTTAAGCCTGGTCACACGGCCAGGCCCGATCACAGCTGGCGTCACACAATTTTGGCACCGGCGCTGGCGGCGCACTTTGCCCAGCTATTTTTTGTTTTTACTGATCAATTTTTGTGTCTACCGCTACGTGCTCGAACGCCCAACTGGCGGCTGGTCATATTTTATTTTTGGGCAAAATTTGAGTGCGCCGCTTGACCCATTTTTCTTCCCCGAAAGCTGGTCGCTCGCGTTGTTGCAGTGGTTTTATCTGTTGGCACCGATTGCGGTTTTGGTCTGCGGTCAAATCAAACGAAAATATGCGCTGGAAATGGCAATCGCGGCCTGTTTGCTTGGCTATTTCCTACTGCGGTTGTATGTGGTGCAGAAATTTGATCTAGCGTGGGACGAAGCGGTGCGAAAGGTTGTTTTGCTTCGTTTAGACGCGCCGGTGTATGGCGTTGCCGCAGCGTACGTAGCGCGCTTTTTCCCGACACAATTTTTCAACGCCAGGAAAGCCTGCGCGGCATTTGGGGTTGTACTGTTGAGCGTAGCGATACTTTGGTGCGGGCAAAAACACGCGGTAGAAAGCGTGCTGTTTCGCGCCCTAATCTTTTCAATGGTGCCAGCGGGTTTTGCATTCACCCTACCCTACTTTGCCGGATGGACGCGCAGCGATAGCGCGCTGTTGACGTCGGCATTGACGCTTATGAGCCGATGGAGTTTTTCAATCTATTTGATACATGTGCTGGCAATCTTGCTGCTGCTGAAATTTTATGGCGGCTGGATCGCCCTAAGCGCCGCGAATATGGCCGGCATCACCCTGTTTTGGTTGGCGATAACGTTTACGCTGTCAGCGCTTTTGTATCGTTATTTTGAAGCGCCTTGGATGCGGTGATGCGACACATCTGAGCCCGCAAAAGACTGACGTTTGGAATCGCGCGAATCATAAATTCATCAAACAGCGGCACGGAAAACGCCATAAGCAGCTGTAAACAAGAATAAATCGCTATAACTGGCTTTTTTTACTCAGCACTTCGCTAAAGTTGCCGCACCGAAATTCCAGCGAATTAGCCGATGAATCCAGCGACTCCCAGCTTGTCTGCAGCCACGATTGCCGAAGCAACAAAGCCCACCGCCCGCGTCGTACGCGCACCGCGCGGCACTGAATTGAGCTGCAAATCCTGGCTCACGGAAGCCGCGTTTCGCATGATTCAAAACAATTTGGACCCAGAAGTCGCCGAGCGCCCGGAAGATTTGGTGGTGTATGGCGGCATTGGCAAAGCTGCGCGCGATTGGGCCAGTTTCGATGCGATTTTGGCGGCGCTGAAAAATTTATCCGACGATGAAACGCTGCTGGTGCAATCGGGCAAACCGGTGGGTGTGTTCCCCACCCACAGCGATGCGCCGCGCGTGCTGATTGCGAACTCAAACTTGGTGCCCAAGTGGGCGACGTGGGAGCATTTTCACGAGCTAGATCGCAAGGGTTTGATGATGTATGGGCAAATGACGGCGGGTAGCTGGATTTACATCGGCACCCAGGGCATCGTCCAAGGCACCTACGAAACCTTCGTGGAAATGGGGCGTCAGCACTACGGCGGCAGCTTAAAAGGCCGCTGGATTTTGACCGCTGGTTTGGGCGGAATGGGCGGCGCACAGCCGCTGGCGGCGGTGATGGCGGGTGCCTGCATGCTGGCGATTGAGTGCCAGCAGTCCAGCATCGACTTTCGTTTACGCAGCCGCTATTTGGACGAGCAGGCAACGAATTTGGACGACGCTTTGGCGCGCATGCAAAAATATTGCGCACAAGGCAAAGCGATTAGCGTGGGTCTGTTGGGCAACGCCGCTGAAATTTTGCCTGAGCTGATTCGGCGCGGCGTGCGCCCCGATGCGGTAACGGATCAAACTAGCGCGCATGATCCTATTCACGGCTATTTGCCGACCGGCTGGAGTGTGGAGCGCTGGCATGCGCAGGCCAAGTCAAACCCCGAAGCAGTGCGCGACGCCGCCAAACTGTCAATGCGCACCCACGTCGAGGCGATGCTGGCCTTCAAAAAACTTGGTATTCCGACCTTTGATTACGGCAACAACATTCGCCAAATGGCGCGCGACGTGGGTTGTGAGGATGCTTTCAACTTCCCAGGCTTCGTGCCGGCCTATGTGCGGC
>JANNYO010000293.1:0-12043 GCA_031410115.1 Rhodanobacteraceae bacterium
AAAATCTGGCATTTATCATCGATAAATCCGAAAACCTCATAGAAACCGTTCGTGCTGAGCCTGTCGAAGCATGTAGCAGCGGACTTTGCGATGCTTAATGGCTTCGTTAGGATGCTTACGGCTCTGCCCTTCGACAAGCTAGAGGCGCGAACGGTTCTGTCAACCAAACTTTAAACATTCCCTTGCCGGGCGCACTAACCCTACTCACTTGCCGAGAAATCCTCATAGCCATCCGACAACAACCCCATCGGATCTATATCGGACGCTTGATCGTTACTGCTGTCGCTATCTGTGGTCGGTGTTTTGACGGTGATGCTGGCGCCTTGGCTAATCACGCGTTCTGGGTTGATCGGAGCGGTGACGGTCAAGCTAAAGATCACCGCGCCGCCTGGGGCCAAGCTGACTTCTTTGTCGATGCTGCCGGTGCCACTGCTAGCGCTGCCGCAGCTTGCGTTGCCAGAGCTAACACAGCTAAAGCTTGAGCTTGCGTAATCCGCACTCAGCGGCGCTTGCAATCTACCCACCGCCGCTTGCGCGCCCAAGTTATCGACCACAATGTCATAGCGCACCGTGCTGCCGGTGCCGATATTGCGTACGCCATTGCCAATGCGAACGCGCAGATCAGTGCTGCTCGGCGTGCTGACAACCACCAACGCGGCACTTGCGGTGCTGGTTAGGAAGTTAGCGTTTGTTGGGGCGTAGTTAGCGCTCATTGGGAAGAAGCCTGCTGCGGTGAAGTTGAGCGCGCAGCTGCCGCTGCCTGCACTTAAGGTTGCGACGCAGCTAATACCCGGGCCAGCGCTCAAAGTGACTGAACCCGCTGGCACGCCTGACCCTGGTGCTATGGCCTGCACTTGCACGCCGAAGCTAGTGCTGCCAATCGCCGCCGGATTCGCTGCGGGCGTCAACGTCATTACGGTATCCGCGCCCAAAACTGCGTGCGGCAAGATGCTGCTGGTTGACGGTAGGTTATTGACATCACCCAAATAGCGCACCGTGATACTGCTATTGCCGACCGGCAATGCGCTCGTCGTTAAGGTTGCCAGCTTGAGGTTATTGCCGCCGCTTGGGCTTGCGGTCAGTGGTGAGCTTCCTAAGCTTGTGCTGCCGGCGAAGAACTCAACCGAGCCGGTGGGATTGACGCCGACGAGCTGGGCGCTCAAGGTCACGGCTTGACCAAAACGGCTGGGCGAGACATTGCTGGTCACTTCTTTGAACGAGTTTGCCTGCGCCACCAGCACTTGCACGATCGCATCGGTGTTCGCGCCGCAGTTGTCGGTAGCGCGCACGGTGATGCTGTGATTACCGGCTGGTGTGGCGTTGCTCAAGCTCAACGTTCCGATGCTACTGACTGAGATTACGCCAGCATAGGTTCCGGCGCTGAGTATGGATACGTTAGTCACCGAACCATTATCACTTAGGCCTGAACTTGGGTTTTGGCTCGCGCCATTACCGACGCCGATATTGACGCTGCTGTAAGCCAAGCTCGGCGGCGTGTTCGGCGTTACGTTCACTTGCACATCACCCGTGCCGGTCAAGCTGCCGGAGTCGGTGACTTGCAAGCGCAGTGTGCCGCTGGCGGCGGTGCACGATGCCGCCAGCGATGCCGTGACAGTGCCATTGTTGTTGCTCAGCCCCGTTGCGGTAACGCCCGTCGCGGTGCCGCCAGCGATCAAAGCCACAGTTAAGCTGTTGGTCGGATCGGTTAGGTCACTAACGGTACCCAAAGTTGCCACGGCGGTTGCACTGCCTTGCTGACGCATGATCGCCGCCGCCGGGGTGTAGCTCGGTGCGCCATCATCGTTGGTGATCGTGCCCAGGCCTTGGCCGTCCAAGATCGTGGCATTGACGGGCGCGCTCAAATCGACCGTGAAGTTTTCATTAGGCTCGATCGTTAGATCGCCGTTGATGGTTGCGGTCAATGTGGTGGTGCCAGTTGCACCGCCTGCTGCGATCGTGGTCGATCCGGTCAGCGCCGCCAAATAATCCGAAGGCGCAGTCGCCGTGCCGTTTGCCGTGGCCGCTGTGAAGCTCGCTGGCAAGGCGGTCAAGCCGGTACGCGTCACCGTGAACACCATATTTTGCGTGCCAGAATTGCCTTCAACAATGCTGACGTCATTGATCGCCAACGTCGGCGCGGTGTCATCGTTGGTGATCGTAGCTACGCCCTGGTTGTCGCTGATTGACGCATTGGTCGGTGCGGTCAAATTAATAAAGAAGCTATCGTTATTCTCAAAGATAGCATCGCCATTGATGGTGACGCTGACGGTGGTTGTGCCCGTTGCACCGCCCGATGGAATCGTGCCGGTTCCGGTCGCTGCAACATAATCGCTGTCTGCTGTGGTGGCAGTGCCATCGCCCGTGGCGAAGTTAAAGCCCACTGCAGACGGCGTGGTGCCGGTGCGGGTGACGGTGAAGTTCAGCGCCGATGTACATGCGTTACCTACGCTGATCGAGACATCATTGATAGCTAGGGTTGGCAAGTCGTTGTCGGTGATATTGGCCACCACATTCGCCACGGCAAAAGCATTGTAGGTAGCATCCGAACTTGTGACCGTGTGGCTAATCGTGCCAGTGTGCGGGCCTTCGACCAACACATCATCCACCGCCGTGACGGTGACCGTTTGCGCGACATTCCAGTTGGCCGTGGTGAACACGACCGGGCTGGTTGCCACCGTCACTTGCGTGCCAGGGTTGAGTGCGATGCTGACATTGTTCGTTGGCTGACTCGTTAGCACCAGGGTGTAAGTATCCGTCGCGCCACCTTCCGCAACATCGGTAGTACCGCCCGATTGCACCAACGCCACACCGGCGCTGTCGTCATTGGTGATGGTGCCGGTGGTGGCGTTTGCGCCGCCCATGGTGTAACCACTGCCACTGGCGATCGTCAGGATGACGCTTTCGTTGGCTTCCGCCACCGCATCAGCGGTTGGATCAATTGTGATCGTGCCGGTCTGACTACCCGTTGGAATAATCAAACTCGCAAGCGCGCCGGTGTAATCGACGCCAGATGCGGCGCTGCCGGTGGTGTTCAGCGCCACGGTAACGGGCGACAATGCTGCTTGATCAAAGCTGAGCGTGTAGACCAAATTGGCCACGCCATCTTCGAGCACGCTTGCTGGCGTGACGGTGATCGTGGCTACCGGAAAATCGTCGTTAACAATGGTGCCAGTGCCGAACGCCTGCTGCACGGTGACGCCCGAGCTGGGCAGGCCGAGCGAGGCGCGCAGCGTTTCATCCGCTTCGATCGCGGTATCGCCATTGACCAGGACGTTAAAGGTTTGGCTTAACGGCCCGCCCGCAGCGAAACTCAAAATATTGTCGAACTCGACAAAATCCACGCCCGAGCTTGCTGTTAAACCGGTGGTACTCGCCTGGAAGGTAAAGCCGATCAAATTGCTGTTGCGGGTTACCGTGAAGGTCAAATTGGTGGTGCCGGCATTGCCTTCGCTGACGCTAGCGTCGCTGATAAAAATGCGCGTGTCGTCGTCGACGATGGTACCGATGCCGCTCAAGCTGGTGACGTTGGCATTGCTAATCGCGCTCAGATTGAGGGCAAAGGCTTCGGTTAATTCGACGGCGCTGTCGTTGACAATGGCTATCGGTATCGTGATGGAGGTATTGCCGGCCGGAATGGTGAACGCCGTGCTCGCCAGCGCGGTGTAGTCCGATCCCGCTAGTGCCGTGCCGTTGGCGGTTGCGGCGTTAAAGCTGACCGGAAGCCCCGATGCGCTGGACAGCGAGACGACAAAATTCAACGGCACCACGCCCTCGGTCACGCTCGGCGCGTTGATCGAGATACTCGGCGCCGCGTCGTCGTCGGTAATTGTGCCCACCGCGTTTGCCGTGCTGATCGATGCGCCGCCGCTGGCATTGCTTAAGCTGACATTGAAAGTTTCATCGGCTTCGTCCAGCACATCACCCAAGACACTGACGGTGGCAGTTTGGGTGGTTACACCAACGCCAAACGTCAGTGTGGTGGCGCTGAGTGCGGTGTAGTCAATGCCTGCAGTCGCGCTACCACCTGCGGTACTGGTGATGTCTACCGTTTGCGTGCCCACACCGGCGGTGCGAGTTACGGTGAAGGTCATTGGCGTGCTGCCGATATTGCCTTCAGTGGCGCTGGCATTAGCGACACTAAAGCTGCCAAGCGTGCAGCCGCCAGCACACGTGCCGCCGGTCGTGGTGATGGTGAGGGAAAAGCCGCCCGCGATGTTTCCGCTATCACCACTTAAGTCATCCACCACATAGAGCGACCAGATGCCATTGGGATCGCTGCCGTTAAACGTTGACATCGTGCCTGCATACGGCGCTGCTGGCGCCGGTGCCGGGAAGCTATCGGCGCCAGTCCCGAAATTGCTTGGCTTATAACTACCGGAAACAATTTGCGCAGTATCAGGAAGCGATGCGGCGGCGGCATCATCAAAGGTCAGATTGACATTGACTAAATCTAGAGTGCCTCCCGCGTCGGACATCAGCAGCACTTTTTGTCCGGCTGGGCTGACCAGAATAACGTCAATATCGTCCGGGAAGGTATGGTTTATGCCAGTGAGCGTCGCGGTTAGGCTGGCGATAGTGGTAGGTAGGCCGCTGACATTAAGTGTTGCTGGATAGGGGTTTGCTGGCGCACCGGTGCCCGCTCCTGTGCCGGTGCCCGGCACCAGAATATTGCCGGTGTTGCTTTGTGTCGAGGTTGCAGGCGCGCCAAGGTTGATCGTGTAGTTGACGGTGCCATAGTTGGTCGCGCCATCTTGCAGCTGCAAGGTAGCGGCAATGCTAGTGCCACAGGTGCCGGTGGCGAGGAAACTAAAGTTTTGCGTGACCGCAGCGCCGCCGCCAGCCAAAGCGCCATAGTTTTGCGGTGCGCTGACAGCAGCGACATTGGCGTTACTTTGTAAGGTCGCTACCAAATTGCTAGGGTTGGTGGTGCCGGTATTTTGCAGGGCAAAACCTAAAGTGACGTATTCACCCGGGTCGACCACGGTATTGCTAGGTAGCGTACAACTGCCGCTGATGAAACTCGTGCCCGCCGCAATCGGCACGACATTGGGATTGACCGTGACTTGGAAGGTCTGTTCGAGGAATAACCCGCAGGCATCGGTGGCGCGCACGGTCACCGTGTATGGCCCGCCAATCGGTGTCGCTGTGGTCAGTGTTACCAAGCCTGTGGTTTGATTGATACTTAATGTCGCTAAGCCGCCGGTCGCGCTGACCGTCAATACGGGTGGCGTGGTGGCGCCAGTATCGGCTGGCGGCGCAGCGGGTGTGAAAGTCGTGGTCAGCCCCGCCAGCGCAGTCGCGTTGCTATACGAACCCAGCGTCGGCGCCGCATTCGCACCAATGCTAACGCCCAAACTGCTGGTCGCAGTCAGGCCAGGAATATCGGTTGCGGTAAGTCCCACGGTGGCAGCCCCAATCGGCGCGGTGCAGCTTGCAGCGACATTGGCGCGCACGGTACCAAAGTTGTTAACAACCGTATTAATGCTCACGTTTGCCGATGCGCCGAGGGTCACCACCACCGCACCATTGCCACCATCATCCGTGACATTGGCGATCACGTCATTGACGGTGCCGCCTTGGGTCACATTGACACTCGCTCCTGCGATCGTCGGCGCCATGTTTGGGCCACCCGGTGCCGCGTTGTAGGCGACCAAGGCAAAGTCTTGATCGAGCGGCGCAGCATTGCCGGGGATGCCATCGCCGGCAATGCTGAGCGCTGAAATCGTAATGTTGACCGTTGTGCCAGCTGCCGTTCCAGCAGGCAAAAACACGCTTTCCAGATTGTTCTTACTATCCGCTGTGCCACCGGTTGCGGAGCTCGCGCCGCTAAAAACATTACCCCGATAAACCGTGCTGCCGACTTGCACGACTAGGTCCAAATTATTGACCAGCGCGCCCTGTGCCGCAGGCGTACCGGGCACATCAGTCCATGCCAAGGAAATGCGCAGCGGTTTGCTAGCGTCAGCCACGACATAGTTATAGCTCAGCGATTGACCGGTGCTGGTAAAGCTATCTGTTTGGTCACGCAGCTGTCTGGCGGCGGCATCGAAGGCCATGCCTAAATTCAGCATGCCCATGCCTTGATTGTTAGAAAACAAATTATCGTTGGCGCTAACGCCGGTCATGTAACGCGCGGTATTGGTCAAATAGGCTTTGGTCATCGCCGGGCTAGGTGGTGCTAAACCGCCGTTGATGAAGTACTGACGCAGCAGCGCCGCACCACCCGCCAAGGCAGGTGTCGAGTGCGAGGTGCCGCTGGAAGCCGTGTAAAACTGCTGGCCCGCCGATGGAAAAAAGTTGGAAGCAACCCCGCCGCAGACGCCATCGCCGGTGTAGCAGGCACCCGCAGCACCGGTGCCGGTGTCAATCGCCGCCGCTTGAAATACGCCGCCCGTAATGTGGGTGCCGGGCGCTAGGATTTCCCGCTTGATACGCCCGTCATCGGTTGGGCCACGGCTGGAGAAAGATATAACGTCGTTAGCGCTATCTGCACCCGTATCCGCGATGTTACAGCCATCCGCACCGCCAAAGGCCTGCACGCCCTCGCTGGCACCGACGGTAATCACATTTTTGCCGGTGCCAGGTGAGCCAATCGTGTTCACGCCCGGGCCGCTGTTACCCGCCGAAAACAAAATCACCATTTCTTGATTGCCAGCGGTCGCGTTGGTGGAACCAGTCGGCTGCGCATCGCGCACCAGCGCATCGTAAGCCTGCGAATCGGTGGTGTACGCGCCACCATTCGCCGCGCCCCAGCTGTTGGAGCTAATGCGCATATTGTCGTTATAGGCTTGCGACTGCAAATTCGGGAAGTTCGGGTTAGTGAAGGCATTTGGATCGAAAATCACGCTGGCACCGACGCGCACAAACGGTGCCACGCCCATGCCGTAGCGAAAGCCGCTGGCATCCGCGTGCGGTGCGCTGCTGCGGGTGCCGACATTGCCGCCGATAATGTGGGTGTTGAGATTGCCGTGGCCATCGCAGCCTTGCAGCGTCGAGCCCGCATTTGCCGTGCCGACTAAGCGGTTGTAAACCACGCGCGAAGCGCCACTGACATTGCCACCGACACGCAGACCAAAATGATTCGGCGCGGTGGTGGCGTTGTCGACTCCAGAATCAGAGACATCCACGCCAAATCCCGAAGCGGTGAATTGCGCTTGGTTAAAGCCCCAGGTCGCAAGCTGGTTCATGTAGTTGCCGGGTGTGGGCCCGTTGCCGGTCAAGTTGCCGGCTATGATTTGATTTTGCCGCTCATCCAGCTTGGTGGGTTCGACATATTTTTCAATAAAAACAACATCAGGCTGACGGGCGATTTCTACCAAATCTTGCGGGTCCAGCTGCACCACGATATTGCTGAACTTAAGCACGTCGTACTGATTGATCGGTGGGCTCAGTTGAAATCTCGTCAGTAAGGAACGCGTCAGCACATTGCGCTCCACACCGCGCAACAGCTGAACGACAAAAAACTCTTTTTCACCGACGCCATTGGGCGAAGCCAGCGGCTTTTCTGGCGCGGCGGCGATCGCGGCTTTTACCGTTGGGTGCAGCTTGTATTCGCTTTTGTATTCGCCCAGCCACTGCACAAAGCTTGCCTTCGCAGCGAATTCCGCCAAGGCTTGCAGCTGGCTGGTATTGCCGGCAACCAAATATGCATTGTCTGGTAGGTAACTTACTATCGTCACGCCGGTGGCGCTGAGTTGGGCGTACCAATCGGATTGCACTTCGGCTTTGAACTGCAGCATCTGCATGCCGCTGCCCGCGATCCGCGGTGTCGTCGTCAGCACGTCGGTATTCAAGATGCCTGAGGCCAAGCGAATCGCGTGCGGGCCGGTGCTTTCCGACTTTGCTAACACAGCGCTCGCAAGATTGGGCGTACTGGTAATTGCGCCGACCGCAGCGACGGTTGCGTCGGATGCGACGGGCAGCTCGAACATCAGCCGCGCCGGACGCGCGTCAGTAGCGGCCATCAGCAGTGCGCAGGCTGAAATAGGCAGCGTAAAGCGCAGCTGTTTGCGCGTCGCACGACATGCGGCATCGGCAATTTCCTGCGCGCGGTTTGCCAATAAACGTAACGTGATTTCCGGGCGGATTAAGCCATCGGGCGTGAAAACAGCAGAATCAGGGCAACACGACATGGAATCTCCAAAAAATGCGGGGCGGCGCACAGTATTCATGCTTGCGAATCCAACTTCAACGCATGGATTGCGATCTTTCGTTACATTTTTCGATTGCACATTGGCGTCGTCACATGACGATGTTTTGCCTAGACAAAACCATCACACATAGCTGATTGTTGTTACCCAATCGACGCAACTTTGGCCGTTGTCGTTTCTTTAACGCGAAACGATTAGGATCGCGCGATGGTAGTTCTAGCTCGGGAGCAAAAAATGTTGATGCTAATTGGTTCATCGTGTCGCGTTCCGCTCGGGCGGCCACTGAGCAAATGGATCTGTGTGATGGCGATTTTGCTGCTGAGCACGGGCTGCAGCGAGGTGCTGATGCGCCCACGCGCCAGCACCCAATCGACGCCTGAGCCTGTGCCCGCATCAGCGCCCGTGCCGACAAAGCCGTCAGCCGCAGCGCTGGCTACAGCTGTCAACACCGTGTCTAAGCCGATAACAGCCGGCGCGCCCGCGTTAGCAGAGACGGAAAGCAATTTTTGGACCGAAATGGTCGCCGCAAGGCGATTTACCGACTGCAATTATGATCCTGCCATTGAAAGTTGGGCGAAACGGCTGACCGCAAGCCCGGCGAATTTCAACGCCAATGTGGCGCGTATGCAGCCTTACTTTGACTATGTTTGGCGGCGCACCCAGGCGCTGCAAATGCCCAGTGAAGTGGCGTTTTTGCCGCTAGTGGAAAGTGATTATCGCCAAGTGTATGGCTCCTATGGCAGCCCGGGCGGCTGGTGGCAGCTGATGCCCGATACCGGTCGTTCCTACCATATGGATGTGTCGCGCGCGAACGACGAACGCGTTGATCCAGTCAAAGCCACTGATGCCGCGCTCAAGCTCATGCAGGAAAACGCCGCACGCTTTAATAATGATTGGCTGCTGTCGATTTTTGCCTACAACGTTGGCGGCCTGCGCATTCAGCGCGTGCTCGACGCGAAAGGCATTCAACCAGGGCAGGTCGAACACGTGCACCAGCTGGGTTTGCCGCTCACGACGGAAGATCATTTGCATCGCTTAATTGCCTGGGGCTGCATTTTCGCCAACCCGGAGCGCTACCGAGTCACCCTGCCAACGCCACTGACTCCAGATCAGCGCTTTACCGAAGTGCGCATCAGCCACACCACGCCGTTGTCCGCGATGTTAGAAGCGCTCGGTAGTTTCGCGCCGGAGTGGAAAAATCAGCATCCGCTGATCACCAAACGCGGCGAAATTCGCTATGCGCAGCGGGTGTTAGCACCAGCCGGCACCAACGCTGCCTTGGCGGCGTTGGGCGATTTGCACCGGTTTAGAACGACAGCTCCGGTGTTGGCGCAAAATTCGGTACGCAAACCGGTTGTGGTGGTCAATCATCGCGCTGTGATCACCGCAAGGGCGGTTGCAAAACCACAGTCAGCCAAGCGTGCGGCGCCGAAAAATGTCGTTGTGCCCGCCCGTTTTAAAGTTCGCAACGGCGACAATCTGTGGACGATTGCGCGCCGCTTCGATATGCGCGTCAAGGAAATATTGGCGCTGAATCCGGGCGTGTCACGCGATACCGTGCTCAAGCTTGGCTACCAGTTGAGGTTGAAATAAACCGTGCCGCTGCGTTTTTTTCAAGCGCTGCGCGCGGGCGGACTGAAAGCCAGCGTCACCGAATATTTGGGTTTGTTGGGCGCACTGAAAGCGAACTTGATTGCACCTGACTTAGCGGAATTTCATCTGCTCGCGCGCCTTTGTCTGGTGAAAGACGAGGCGCAGTTTGATCGCTTTGATCAAATTTTTGGCGACTATTTAGCCGGCATTGAGCGCGTGATGGTCGACCCACAGGCCTTGCCCGCCGACTGGTTGGCGCAAATCGCCGGGCGCGAACTGAGCGAAGCCGAGCGCGCCGAGATCGCCGGGTTGGGCAGTTTCGAGGCCCTAATGGAAGCCCTGCGGGCGCGCTTAGCCGAGCAAAAAGAGCGCCATTCCGGCGGCAATAAATGGATCGGCACCGGCGGCACCTCACCGTTTGGCCACGGTGGGTTTAATCCTGAGGGCGTGCGCATTGGCGGCCCGGGTAAGCACGGACGCGCGACCAAAGTCTGGGAAGCGCGCCAGTTTCGGGATTTTTCTGATGAAGTCGAACTGGGCGTGCGCGACACCAAATTGGCGCTGCGCAAACTGCGCCGCTTCGCACGCGAAGGCGCAGATTTCGAGCTGGATTTAGCCGACACCATCAGCAGCACCGCAAAAAACGCCGGTTGGCTCGATATCAAGCTGCGCCGCGAGCGCCATAATGCCGTCAAGGTGCTGCTGTTACTCGACGTGGGTGGTTCGATGGATGCGCACATTTACGGTGTGGAATCCCTGTTTACGGCGGTAAAGTCCGAGTTCAAGCATCTGGAGCATTTTTATTTTCACAATTTTATTTATGAGCGCGTCTGGCGGGAAAATGCGCGCCGCAAACAGACCGAAATGGGCACAGCTGAGCTCATACACCGCTTTGATCGCAGCTGGAAAGTGATTTTCGTCGGCGATGCCGCGATGAGCCCGTATGAAATCCTCGCCCCCGGCGGGTCAGTTGAACACTGGAATGCCGAGGCTGGTGAAGTCTGGTTCAAACGCATGCTCGATTGCTTCCCACGCGCCGTGTGGCTCAATCCTACGCCCGAAAGTCATTGGCATATGACACCGTCGGCAACGCTAACCCGCAATGCCATCGGCGAAAGAATGTTCCCACTAACGCTCAAAGGGCTGGACAACGCGATTAATTGTTTGCAGCGCGGACGGGTTTAAGTCTCGCCAGAAGGCGACACGGCAGATGCGTTTTTCCTCTGTGACCCGCGCAAAAAAATTGTTTGAAACCGCGCTCAGCTCGGACATACTTCGCGACCCTTAACCCAAGTCGCAAACATGTCGGAATTTATTACCTTTTTATCAAAAAACCCGCTGATTACCGCCGCACTGCTGGGTACGGTCATTGCCTGGATTATTTGGGAATTCAAACAGCTGCGGCGCGGGTTCGTTGCCCTAAACCCGGGCCAACTGGTTGAATGGATGAATCGTAAAGATGCGCGCGTGGTGGATCTAAGCGAAAACAACGATTTTTTGAAAATGCACATCAATGGTGCCATCAACATGCCACTCGTGGATTTTTCTGCAAAACATAAATCGTTCAACAATGCTGTGGATCAGCCGGTGGTGATTTATGATCGTAGCGGTTTGAAAGCCCAAACAGCGGCGGTGGCCTTGGTCGCGGCCGGCTTTAAACAAGTGGCGCTATTAGACGGCGGGCTGGATGCTTGGTTGCGGGAATCTTTACCGACCGTCAAAGGGCGATAATCGCCTTCAGCCTTGCCGACTAAACTTTGACCTCACCGTTTTGTATTTAACTTTAAGGATTTCAAATGTTCACACTTCGCAAACTTGGTCACGCCCTAGTTCTAGGTCTGGCTTTTACCGCAATCGATCCGAGTTTGATTGCTTTTGCAAAGCCCAAAGTGCCGGCAAAAGAAGTCATAGAAGTGACCCTGAGTGGGCGTAAAAACCCGAAAACGGCGCTCGGTAACAGCGTTGCTAAACTGCTACAGAAAAGTCAAAAGCTTGCCGAAGAAGACAAGTTTGCCGAGGCGCTCGTCGTTCTAGAAGAAGCCCTGGGCAAGGCGAAAACGCCATACGAAATTGCTAAAACCAATCAAATCAAAGCCTCATATCTATACAACTCGGAAAAATACGATGACGCCTTAGTCGCCGCACGTGCCGCAGTTGCCGCAAACGGCTTAGACAACATTGAGCACTTACAAAGTAAGTTTTTTGTCGCCCAGCTGCTGACGCAGAGCGAAAAGTACGAAGAAGCTATTAAAGCCTTCGACGACTACGCCAGTGACGCGCCTAAAGTCAAAGGCGCAGAC
>JANNYO010000294.1:0-7007 GCA_031410115.1 Rhodanobacteraceae bacterium
CTTCGACAGGCTCAGGGCGAGCGGTTCTGTTTGAAATAAATTTTCGATAGGTTCTCGCCGGGTAGAGTTGGCGTACCCAAATCACCAGACATTGCGACGGGTGCTTTTCGCGTTTCATCCAGCACGGTAAAGCTGGCGAAATGGCTCTCCCAATCCAGCTCTGGCAGCTTGGATTCAGAGATAAAAATGCCGTGCATTAAATAGCCCGAGGTGCTGCTCAGCACGAAGCTGGCGCAGCCGCTTGCGTCCGTCCAGGCATAGGTTTTTTTGCCATTAGCTGCCACCATGCCGATGTAGGCTTTGCTGCGCTTTTTGCCGCTGGCGTAAGCGCACATGACCAATGTGTCGCCGATTTTTAGTCGCGTCGGATCGCGCGCCGGCACCAGTTCATAGGGCAGATTCATCGGTGCCAACAGGCTTTCCGGTGCGGCATCGCCGCCGACACGAATCCACATTTTTGCGTTCTTGCTGTAGCTTTCACGCCAGTGGCCAAGGGCTTGGTAGCGTCGCGTTAGCGCCTTGCTAATGCCCAGCTCGTTAGCGTAAATCGCGATATTTTCCGGTGCCAGCTCAACCTGGTTCGGTTTGATTTGCACCACCGCCATCACCACACTATGGGCAACCGTCAGGCCACGCAGGCCAAGCGTAGTTTCAGTTGATTTGCCCATCAGCAAGGGCACACTCGCGTCACTGGAAATCAGGCTTGCGCGCAACAAACGCTCCGGGCTGGTACTGCTGCCGGGCGTCGGGAATTCAGAACCGGTGGTCAGCAATAGCGCAAGCTGTCGATGGCCGGAGGTTGTGGCGTTCCCCACCTCGCCGTCGGCTGGCATCAGCCAAGTATCATGCGCACGCGCCACACCCGCCACAGTGCAGCTGAGCAAAATACACGCGGTGAGTGACAATATTTTTCTGCTGACGTTCATTGCACTGGATCTGCCGGTTCGCGCGCCGGTGCGGCGCTATTACGGCAAACAATGGCGGCTGCAGCAGAATTCGGCTATCGCCAAAAGTTGTTAGTCGTGCGAACTAAAGTTGGTTTTTGCTGCAACCCAATCTTGTCACCTAGTTTTTTTTGCGCCGTCGTTCGTCAACCAAATTTGCAGTCGGTCGTTTTGTCTGGGAACTATTAAACGCCGGAGCTAGCCATGACCAAAATGACCTCGTTGATCCTATCCGTACTTCTCGTCGCCGCAGCATCCCAGGCTCAAGCCGACGCCGCTCGGCTGTTGGGTTCCACGCGGCTCAGCAAAGCCGAGAACGATGTCGATGTTTTGGCATTCAAACCTTGCCGCGCGGGCGTTGATTCGGTCCAGATTCGCATTCGTCGGGGCAATGCTGAAATCGAATCGCTGTGGGTGCGCTTTGCTAATGGCACGCGCGAAACTTTGCCGGTGCGCCAACGCATCGCCAAGGGTGGCGAGTCGCGCTGGATCGATTTGCGTGGTGGCGAACGCTGTGTGGTGGCGATTGGAGTTGTTGGCGATACCGATGCGTCACGACGCCAGGCTAGGGTGGATCTTTACGTGCGTTAGTTGGCGCAACTGCGCCCGCGCTTTTTCATATCAATTTCACTGGTTCGTCGCGAAACTGTGTACTTGCCAATTGAATGGAGATCGCTATGCGTACTGTTTTAGCCACACTTGTATTACTCACACTAGCCGGTTGTGCGCAGCAGCGCGAGCGGGTCGACGCGGCGCAGATGGGCGGCAAAAATGCCGACACCACAACCGCAGTTGAGCAGAGGCAGATGACGCCGGAGCTTGCGCTGGCACGTCTGCGCGAGGGCAATCAGCGATTTTTAGCAGGGGGTTCGACTACGCACGATTATCAAAAGCAAGTGGCTATTACCGGTGAAGGACAATTCCCCTTCGCCACAATTTTGTCCTGCATCGATTCGCGCACGCCGCCGGAAGTAATTTTCGACTTGGCGCTCGGCGACGCTTTCGCGCCGCGTATCGCTGGGAATATTGTCAATGAAGACATTCTAGGCAGCATGGAATTCGCCAGCAAATTGGCGGGCTCAAAGCTGGTGGTGGTGCTCGGGCACACGCACTGTGGCGCGGTGAAGGGCGCTTGTGACGGCGCGGAGCTGGGTAATTTGACCGGGCTGCTGAAAAAAATTCGCCCGGCGGTGGATGTGACAGCGAATGTTGATGGCGACGACCGAAGCTCGAAAAATAGCGCTTTCGTCGACGCGGCGGCACACACTAACGTAATGCAGACGGTCGAGACGATCCGGCAAAAAAGCCCAGTGCTAAAAGAGATGGAGCGTAAAGGCGAGATCAAAATCGTACCTGCAATGTATGATATTGAGACTGGTCAAGTGGTTTTTCTATAGCGCTTGCTTTCCTTCGTCGCTTTGCGGGGTTTCGTACACCCGTAGGGTGCTTGGAAGAACGATCGCAGATACACCTACGGGCTCTACTCTAGTTTTCTGCGACTCGGTTCCCTCAGGGGTGCGGTGCGTACCCTTCGGTTATGGTACTTTTTCAACGGGGTTTGACTAAAGTTAGTAATGATAAGATCTGAGTAAATGATGCTTTGGAATACCGCAATTTGCCTCGCTGCTGCCGTCATTTTGTGGATGTTTTATGAGCTGTGCATTGCGCTGCGTATGCTGCTTTTACTCAAGCGTGGCGCGCACATGCTGTCGCCGCCGCCGGGTCTGATGCGCGCATTGATTTACCAGGGCCAACTGCGTCGGGACAAAGCGGCCCGACGCCACAAACGTTTAGTTTCCCTTTTGGGCGCGATGCGTGCACTTGGGCGGGCGCTGCCGGACGGTTTGGCGGTAATTGACCACAACGCGCGGTTGATTTGGCGCAATCATCAGGCGGACTTATTGTTAGGTGGCGAATTGAATTCGCCGATTTCGTCAGTGCTTGAAGGCGCGCAGGTTGCCGGTGTGGCATTTAGCGATGCGCGCGCGCAAATGTGGTTTGAAAGCAATACGCTAGAGCCGCTGTTTGACGTACCTAGCCCCGGCAATGCCAGCGTGCGCTTGAGCTTGAAAATGCTGCCCTTTGTAGATCAGCACCGGCTGCTGATCACGCGCGACGTTACCATCGCGGTACGCCAAGCCCAGGTTCGGCGCGACTTTGTTGCCAATGTCAGCCACGAGTTGCGCACGCCGCTGACGGTCATCAATGGTTATCTAGATACTTTTGAGCCCGATGAGCTGCCGGAATACGCGCAAGTGCTGACGCAAATGCGCCATCAATCCCAGCGTATGGTGCAAATCGTTGAGGATTTGCTGACCTTGGCGCGCTTAGATCATGCGACGGAAAACCCGGACGATTACGTTGCAACCGGGGCGCTGCTGGGCCATTTGTTGAACGATGCAAACGGGCTAAGCCGTGGCCTGCACCAAGTGTCCTTGCGCGATTCGCTGCCGATGGATTTGATCGGCAACGAGAAAGATCTGCGCAGCGCATTTTCCAATTTGGTCAGCAATGCGGTGCGCTACACGCCCAGCGGCGGCACGATTGTGCTGGGCTGGGACTGGCATAGTGAAGGCGCGGTATTTAGCGTGCACGATTCTGGCGTGGGCATTCCAGAGCAGCATTTGCCGCGCTTGACCGAGCGTTTTTACCGGGTATCGGCGAGCCGATCTCGCGAAAGTGGTGGCACCGGCTTAGGCCTTGCAATCGTCAATCATGTGCTTGAGGCGCATGATGGGCGTTTGCTGATTGAAAGTGTGATTGGGCAGGGCTCGTGCTTTAAATGCATCCTGCCGCGCGCGCGGTTGCGCTACCGGGATGCTTTGGGCGATATCAAATAAGCCAGCGTTTCTGATGCAAAAAAAGATAGTCCGGGCGGCAACTTTCGGCGACTTCCGCTGCCGCGCCGTGTAGAGCCGTTTCCCGTGCGCGCCAAGCCTCGAAGCCGGTTGACGCTTCCACCGCTGCGTACCAAAACGGCGCCCAGACGCCATCGCTGCCGCGCCGGCCCGCAGGCCAACGCAACATGCGTTCGCTGAAGTCAATATCCAGATACTTGCACAGTGCTTCCAGGTATTTTTTCGGGGCGCGCAGAAAGTCGCCGGCATCGATAATCGGGGCAGCTTTACCGGTTGCTAGGATGATTTCGTCATACAGTTTTCGCTGTTGTGGCATGCCGATATCGTAAGCGCTCACGTGTGCGCGGCTTTTTACATATGACGCGACGACTTCAGCTGGGTCACGGATCAGTAAAATATTCGTAAGCTTAGGTATCCAACTGCGCTCGTAGTGTGCAAGCAAATGGTGTGTCATATGTTTTTGATACCAGATGCTGCGCTGCTCAGGGGCTTCGCCCAATAGCTTTGCAACCACTTTTTTATAATCCGGCTCGCCCGCGGCAATCACTGCATCGCGACCGGGGTGATCGGCCTGAGTGTCTGCCAAAAACGCCGCATACAAAGGCTCGTCCGTCACCGCGCAATCAGTGCGATTTTCCCAGGCGCGCATCATTGCTGTTGAGATATTTCGCGGGCCGCTCCACATCGCAATGCGCAGTGGCCCGCTCATATGCGCGCCTTCGCATTTGTTGCATCGTCACGCCTGTGCGTGACATGCCGGCATAAACAATCACGCTGCACTAGGTCCAGGTAAAGCGCCTGTAGTTTTTCCACCATCGGGCCGCGCACATCGCTTATTACCCGGCCATCAATCGTATGGACCGGCGCTACGCCCGCAAAAGTGCCGGTCACGAAAGCTTCTTCGGCGCCATAGACTTCGCTCAAACTGAAGTTTTTTTCGTAGGCGGGTATTCCCGCTGCACGACAAATTTTCAAAATGTTGGCACGGGTAATTCCCGCTAAACAGTAGTCACCACTGGAAGTCCAGACTTCGCCTTTTCGAACGATGAAAAAATGCGTGGAGTTACAGGTCGCGACAAAGCCATGTGGATCGAGCATCAGCGCTTCATCTGCACCTGCCTCAGTGGCTTGGATGCACGCAGTGATGCAATTGAGTTTGCTGTGCGCGTTTAATTTTGGATCCTGCACATCGGGTGCGCTGCGCCGCACATGCACGGTGAACAGTTTTAGGCCTTTCTCCAAAATTTGGGGGCGCGGTATTTTGAATTCCGGAATGATGACAATGGTGGCCGCGCCAATCGTTGCACGCGGGTCTTGATAGGGCGTGCGTTTGATGCCGCGCGTTACCATCAGGCGGATGTGCGCGCCTTCGCGCATGTCGTTGGCTGCCAAAGTATCGTCAATTGCCTGACTCAGCTGGGCGCGCGTCAGCCCTATATTCATCGCAATTGCTTTCGCACCCTCAAACAAGCGATCCAGATGCTTTTCTAGAAACGCCGGATGTCCATGATAGATTCGCATGCCTTCCCAGACGCCGTCGCCCAGTACAAAACCGCTATCAAAGACCGAAATGACGGCCTCAAGGCGTGGCTTGAGCGCACCGTTGACATAGATCAGAATGCGCTCGTTGCGCGCATCGTCGTTGAACTCGTGAATACTCGTGGCCATGTGCGCTCCAATAAATTCGCCAGTTTATCGTAGAATTTTTAACGCAAAACAGGGATTGTGATGGTTACGTCCGCGCACGCGAATTATTTAGCGCACATCAAAAAGCCGGGTCATAACGATTCGTTATGAGCTGCAAGCCATTGCTTATTTTTGCTTCCCTGTGGGAATTTATAGAGTAGCCATCCTTTCGCTAGCGAGACAGTCCGCTATGACCGCGGCCACGACTACGCCCACGCTGTTCCCAGTGTTCCTTGATCTGCGTGCCAAATCGGTACTTGTGATCGGCGGCGGTGCGGTGGCGAGCCGTAAAATCGCTGGATTACTCGCAACCGACGCCGATATCTGGGTCGGCGCGCCGGAGTTGGAGCCGGAGCTTCAGGCGCTGGTGGATGCTGGGCAAATTCGTCATATCCCAGGCTGTTTTGCCGCGAATTGGCTGGATGCCGCAGGCGGGAACGCCATTTGGCTGGTGATTGCAGCGACAAACCAGCGATCCGTCAACAGCGCCGTTGCATCAGCGGCAAAAGCACGCGGCATCTGGGCGAATGTCGTGGATGATGTCGAGCTGACCGCTTTCCACATGCCGGCTAGGGTTGAGCGCGGGCCGTTGCAAATCGCGATTTCCAGCGGCGGTGCGGCGCCGATGTTGGCGCGCCACGTGCGCGAACAGTTAGAAACACAGTTTGACGATGCTTATGGTGCGCTAGCGCTGCTGTTTCAATCGCTGCGCGGGCAAATTCGCACGGCGTTTCCGGATCTCAGCCGCCGACGCGCATTTTTCGATGCCAGTCTGCGCGGCGAAACGCTGCACTTGCTGCGCTGCGGTGATGCTCATGCGGCGCGCGATTATTTGCTGGGTGCAATCAATAGCGCGCAGCCGCAGCATGCGGTAGGGCGCGTCGCTCTGGTGGGTGCGGGGCCGGGGGACGCGGGTTTGTTGACGCTGCGGGCGCTGCGGCTGTTAAATTTGGCGGATGTTATTTTGAGCGATCAGCTGGTCAGCAAGGCGGTTTTGGCGCTTGCGCGGCGCGATGCAGAAGTGGTTTTTGTCGGAAAAAAAGGCGGTGCGCACTGCACGCCGCAGGATGAAATTCATCAGCAGATGCTTACGCACGCGCGCGCTGGAAAATTTGTTGTGCGCCTAAAAGGGGGTGATCCATTCGTCTTTGGCCGCGGTGGCGAGGAGCTGGAATTTTTGCACGCCCACGCCATCAAATTTGAAGTGGTGCCCGGCATTACTGCGGCGATTGCGTGTGCGGCCTACAGCGGCATTCCGTTGACGCATCGCGAGCATGCGCAGTCGGTGCGCCTAGTGACCGCACATTGCAAATCGTCCTTAGACACGCTCGACTGGGCCGCGCTCGCGCAGGAACGCCAAACGCTGGGCGTATACATGGGCGTTAGTGGCTTAGATATTTTTTCGCGTCAGCTGATCGCCCACGGGCGCAAACCCGACACGCCATTTGCATTGATCGAAAACGGCACGCGCCCGAATCAGCGGGTAATCACCGGTGCATTAAGCAAACTTGCCAGTATT
>JANNYO010000295.1:0-11028 GCA_031410115.1 Rhodanobacteraceae bacterium
ACTTCATCGCAAAGCGCTGCGTTTAGTACTGCGTTCAAATCTTTGAGCTGTAAACAAGGGCGCGCTGCGTCGTGCACGGCAACAAAGGTATCGCTTGCAACACCCATTTGGGTAAGCATCTCGAGCGCGTTTGCGACCGACTCGGCCCGCGTTGCACCGCCCGTGCAAACGCAAATCGGCTTTTCGTTCATTTCGCGAAGCTTCGACCCATGCGCGTCGTCAGCATCCAGCGCGAGCATCACGCCCGCAATTTGAGGATGCGCACACAAAACGCTAAGGCTGTGTTCCAGCAGGGTTTTATCGCCAATTTTGAGATACTGTTTCGGGGTTTTACTGCCCAAGCGTGTACCGATTCCTGCGGCGGGCACCACCGCCCATACACTGCGCATCAGCGGGATCAGTTTTGCCGAACCGCTTGCGCAAGCTGGTGCGCGCTGCCGCTATCCGTGCTCGGCATCGCATCCGTCAAACTCTGTGGCTGCATGATTTCCGTCGAGCCAGCCGATTCGATGACTTGGTAGAACACCTCGTCATTTTTAACCATGCCAAGCTCCGAGCGCGCGCGTTCTTCGACCGCTTCAGCGCCCTGCTTCAAATCGGATACCTCGGCGGCAAGCTGCTCATTGCGGGATGCCTGCACGGCGTTTTCGCTTTGTTGATGCGCCACAGCCAGCTCCAGACGCCACACATCGCGCATGCCACCAGACACCCACAGTTTTACCTGCAGGCCAGCAAGAATGAGCAACAGCAGGAGCGAAACCCAACGGGACACAGGCAGTATCACAAAGCAACAATCTGCTTAGGTTACGAAATTAGCTGTCGTTTGACTAGTCTTTATTGAACGATTTCAGGCACTTAGAAGGTGAATTTAATGGAATTTACAGGTGATTTCACGAAATCCATGCCATTTACGCCTGTTAGACTGCGCGCCATCCCAAAAATCAAAGCCCGCCAAATGACCGCACTCGCGCACGCACAACGTCAGCTCATCACCCAACAAGGGCTCAATATCGCCGATCTTGAGGCGGCAATTGCCACCGCCATGGGTCCTGGCATCAGCGCGAGCGATCTGTATTTTCAATTTTCCCGCCAAGAAAACTGGGGCTTGGAAGACGGTATCGTCAAAGAAGGCAGCCACAGCATCGAGCAGGGTGTCGGCGTGCGCGCGGTCAGCGGTGAAAAAGTAGGATTTGCGTATTCCGATGAATTGACCCCAAGCGCGCTGGATGAGGCGGCAAAATCGGCGCGCGCGATTGCGCGCAGTGGAGCCACAGGGCAAGTGCACGCTTGGCAGCGGCGTACGGCAAAGCCGCTTTATGCGGCGCTTGATCCGATCGATAGCCTGGGTGCGGCGCAGAAAGTTGAAATGCTACGCGAAATGGACGCCTATGCCCGTTCGCTGGACCCGCGTGTGGTGCAGGTGATGGCGGGTGTTTCCGCCAGCGTCGATACCGTGCTCATCGCCGCCAGTGATGGCACCTTTGCCGGCGATGTGCGGCCCCTGATTCATTTGCGCGTGACCGTGATCGCTGAGCAGAACGGGCGTCGGGAAATGGGCTCGGCCGGTGGTGGCGGGCGCTTTGGCTACGCGGAATTGGCGCAGGGCCCCGGCACCAAGGCACACGTGCGTGAAGCGGTGCGCTTGGCGCTATTGAATTTAGAAGCAGTGCCAGCACCGGCCGGTCAAATGACGGTGGTTCTGGGGCCTGGCTGGCCGGGTGTGTTGCTGCACGAAGCGGTCGGCCATGGATTGGAAGGCGATTTTAATCGTAAAGGCACCAGCGCGTTTGCCGGACGCATGGGGCAACAGGTGGCTGCGTAGGGGGTGACGATTGTCGTTGACGGTACGTTGCTCAATCGCCGGGGTTCACTTTCACTCGATGATGAAGGCACTACTAGCCGCTGCACGACGCTAATTGAGAATGGCATTCTGAAAGGTTACTTACAAGATAAGCTGAATGCTGGGCTGATGAAAACCGCCGCCACCGGCAATGGCCGGCGCGAAAGCTTTGCGCATTTGCCGATGCCGCGTATGACCAACACCTACATGTTAGCGGGCGATCGCGAGCCTGAAGAGATCTTGCGTTCGGTCAAAAAAGGGCTGTATGCGGTGAACTTTGCGGGCGGCCAAGTCGACATCACCAGCGGCAAGTTCGTGTTTTCCGCGTCCGAGGCATATTTGATTGAAGACGGTAAAATTGGCGCACCGGTAAAAGGTGCGACGCTGATTGGTAACGGCCCAGAAGCGATGCGCCAGGTCAGTATGGTCGGTAATGATTTGAAGTTAGACCTGGGCGTGGGCGTGTGCGGCAAAGACGGGCAAAGTGTGCCCGTTGGTGTTGGCCAGCCGACCTTGCGCATTGAAGGGCTAACCGTTGGCGGCACGCAGGCCGCCTAAATGCAGCAGGACAAAATAAGCCGGCAGATTGAGACTATATGAAAAAAATTCTGTGTTTGCTGGTGCTGTTGAGCGCAATCCTAGCCCGCCTAAGCTACGCGCAAAACCAAAGCGATGATCGCTATGGCATGATCGTTTCTGGGGTGGTGCCAGACGAAATTACCGTACGTTTTTTACAGGATAACTTTGACGTTTGGCAGGCGCGGTCGCAGCTGGATGGCTCGGGTGCGCTAGATATTTGGGTCGATTCGCAGCAGGCGCAGCAACTGCAATCCTACGGCTTTAACTTTGCTAAAAATGCGCGCTTGAGTGCCACGCTCGGCAGCTTGCGGGCGGCACAATGGGCGCAGCGCACGGGTGCGGCGACGGCCTCGATTGCCGGCTTTCCCTGCTACCGCTCGGTCGAAGAAACCTTCAACTCGTTGAATCAACTGGCGCAAAACTATCCGAACCTAGCGCGCACGGTCGACATTGGCGATAGCTATTTAAAAAGCGTGGGGCAGGGCGGTTTTCCGATCAAAGCGATCATTATTGAAAATACCGCGCTGCCTCCGCCAATCGGTGCCAGTAAACCCACACTATTTTTGATGAGTGCCATTCACGCCCGCGAATATGCCACCGCCGAGATCGCGACGCGCTTTGCAGAGCGGCTTTTGACCAGTTACGGCATTGACCCTGAACTGACTTATCTGGTGGATAACCGTCGCATTATTATCGTGCCGCAAATGAACCCAGATGGCCGCAAGCGCGCGGAATCTGGCGTCCTTCAAAGGCGCAATTTGCACCCCGCAACGTGCGCTAGCACGCCGGCAAATTCGGGTGTTGATCTCAATCGCAACTCGAGTTTTTTGTGGGGCACCAATAACGCCAGCTCAACCAGCGGCTGCGCGGATACCTTTCGCGGCGCCAATGCCGCGAGTGAGCCGGAAGTGCAGGCTTTTGAGCAATTTTTAGCGGCGAACTTTCCAGATCGACGCGGCCCGCTGGACACCGATGCAGCCCCGACCAGCACCGAAGGCGTGTTCATCAGTTTGCATTCGTATGCGGATTTGGTGCTGTTCCCGTGGGGCGCGAATAGCAGCGCCGCGCCAAATAAACTCGGGCTGCAAACCCTGGCGCGCAAGTTTGGTTTTTATACCCAGTATCAAGTGTGCCAGCCGCCCGCAGCAGGCTGTTTGTACGCCGCTAGCGGCACATCAGACGATCAAAGCTACGGCGCGCTCGGTGTTGCTTCATTTACTTTTGAAGTCGGCAACATCGGCTTTTTTGAGTCCTGTGCGATCTTTGAAGCCAGCACCGTATCGAAAAATATTGATGCATTGATTTATGCGTTAAAAGCCACGCGCCGCCCGTATTTAGAGCCGGCCGGGCCGGAAGTTACGGAATTGACGGCGTTCACCAACGTGGTGGAAAACGACTTTGAAATCACTATTCGCGCGCAGGCCAGCGACACACGATCAGCCAGCGGCGGCCAAGGCAATGAAGCGATCGATCCAATTTTGCGTGCCTCAATGTTCGTGAACGGTGCGCCCAATACAATCGGCGCGACTGAATTTCAAATGGACGCAGGAGATGGCAATTTCAATAGCCCCGTTGAAGCGCTCATTGGGCGATTGCCAGCCAGCCTTTTGCACGCCGGGCGCAACACGGTTTATGTCACCGCCACCGATGCGTCGAATCAAACTGGCGTGGTGGCAGTAACCTATGTGCGTTTGGCGGGCTCGTTTAACAGCGGTTTTGAGTAGTGACATTGCGGATGTCTCGCCGCCTAGGCGACACGGTAAATGCGTTCCATGCGATCCCCGGCGCTGACATAAAGCTCAGCTAAAATTTTTCGCTAGCGCGCCGCCGCGAAGGGCACAGTCAATTTTTACGGCGCGTGTTCGGCGTAAATTTTGCTGGCAATTTTCCAGCCGCTGGCAAATTTAATCAGCGATAAATAATCTGTGTAAAGCAGCTTGCCGTCCTTGTAAATCTCTACCTTGGCCGCCGCCACATCTTGCGTGACGTCAACTTGAATGATTCGACAATCGCGCTTAGCACTGGCTAATTCGAAGCCGGGTTGCGCTTTGCGCGCGTCGATCGCTTTGATCCACGCCGCGATCGTGTAGCGCTCCATCGCGTCGCTATCAGCGCCCAAAATTGCAAAGTCAGGGTGAAAACCCTGCGCCATGCTTTCGGTGTTCAACGCATTAAATGCACCTTGAAAATACGCTTTGGTAATCACTGATTTAACCGCAACGATTGCATCCGCGTTGCTAACCAACATTACGGTGGTTGGTTTTGTTGACGCCGTTTCTGCGCTTGGGGCGTCTGCACTGGCTTGCGTCATCGGATAGGCTTGGGACATTAGTAAAATTCCGCTAAAAATAAGATTTTGTATCAACATCGTGTTTCACTCGCCGGTCTTGTCTGCCGTGTCGCCTGTTCGGCGAGACTTGTATTGCGCAATTATTGAGCGAGTCTTTACGGTTTCAAAGCGACTTTTTCGATCACGTCGCGTCCAATTATTCCGCATAACCGCCAGACTTCGCCTTGCGCGCGCGGATCCACGCATAATTGCCAACTCGCTAAAGAAAAAGACTGTGATGAGCCCTGAGTTAAGTCAAGAAAATTTTGCTGCATTGGGCAAACCCGCGCGCACGCTGCTACAGCTGTTTGCGTTATTTGGCAAAATAAAAAATGAGCACCTAGGCACGTGGCTGCGCCACTTCGACGATCCGGAGTTGCCGAAATCTTTACAGCGCGGCACGGTGATCGGTGATGTGCTGGAAACAAACTCAGCGTGGTTTCGCTTTGACAATTTTGAGCTTGCGCCGGGCGTGCGCGATTTTGCACTGCTTGCGCTGCTTGGGTCGGCACAGGCGGCGCAATGGGAATCGGTGCTGCATTTTCAACTACTCACGCACAGCCGTGATGCGAACGAATCACGCGTAATCCATCGCGTACTGCAACGGCTTTTGGTGTTGATGGGTCATTCGCCCGACCACATTGGCAGCCATTTAAGCAACGCCCGTGCCTATTATGTAAGTAATAGTTTTGACGCAAGTGTGATCGCCAACGCAATGCCGATGTTGATCGCGCCGAACCTGTTTGATCGTATGCACGTGAGCTTTCAAGTGGTCCTGTTGACGCGGCGACTCAACTTTAACTTGATCTATCCGCGTGAATCGATCACGGACTGGGGGCAGCATGCGAACGCGGTGTATCGGGAAGGGGTAAAGCTTGGCGCATCTGGCACGTCGCAATCGCCCGACTACGCGCAGCATTTGCTGGTGCTACACACCGCATTCGCGATGTGCATAGGTGGCGATAAACCTCATGAAATCAATGACGTGCCTTGGTTAGCGCTTAGCTGGGATGGCTATAGTTTTCTCAATTCCGGGCACATAGAGGACGCCGTGCGCTGTTTTGAACTGGCGCAAAAAAACTTTCGCGCGCGGCTTGGCCGGCGCACCGTCATGGGTGGCTTATTCGGCGTGCTGCACTTTCTTGCGCTGTACGCAAAAGGCGACGCGGCGGCCTGGAAACTGCTGAGCCCAATGCTAAAGCTTAAAGTCCAACCTTCGCGCACGATACATGGGGAATATTCCACGCATGAGTTGTACGGCGCATGGGTTTTGCAAGGTTATGGGCAGCATTTGCTTGATCCGGGCGCGCCTTTTGAGCCAGGTTTGGACACCGCGCATGCATCAATGTTGGATTTCATGCTGGTGGGCATCTTGATGCGATGGAAAGGTGTGGAAAATTTTGGCGAGCCATTTAAAGGCAAACTCGAAGAGTTCGCGGCGCATTCACAAAAATCTGGGCTGGCATGGTTGGCGCGCCAGCTGCGTGCCGCGCTGATGCCAAATGATGCATCGCCAGAGCAAACGCTCGTCTCGCTCAAGGCCCAAGTTGCGCCGTGGCAAGACTTGTTAAAAGCTTTGGCAGAAACCGATAAAAAAGCGGTATCTACGCGCGTTGAGGCCACCTCACGCCTACAGATTTGTCTATCGCAAGCGCGCGACGAAAACTGGTTCGCGGTGCATTTGGCGGAACTGCGCATCGCAAAAGATGGCAAATTCGGCGAAGCAAAACCGATAAAAAACCGCGTCGGGCTCAAAAATGTGATTGCCCGCTTGAGCGATGAGCAAGATTTGCGCGTCGCCAATGTTTGTATGCGCGAAGCGGATTTTTTGAGTGCACATTTTGCTGACAGCCCAGCAGAAAAGCGCGGCTTTTGGGCCGATTTAATTGGCCACCCGGAGGTATATTTTTGGCCACCCGGCACGCGCGGACAAGAGGGCATTCGCCTGCAGCCGAGTGCTTCGCAAGCGCGCCACGTTAGCGTTGTTTTGGGCCAGCTTGAACTTAAAATCAGCGCCGATAAAGCTGAACATGCCAAGATCGAATTGCGCCCAAAAGTCGATCTGGTTACGGAAAATTTTGGCTTGAGCTTTGCACCCGCTGCGGCAAATCAAAGTGCGGGGGATGCCTCGGCTGTGCTCAACGTCATTGATATCTCCCCAGCCCAGCGGCGGGTAATGGCGATGCTGGCCAAGGGCATCGCGATTCCCAATAGCGCACTGCCACAGATGGTGGAATTGACCGCGCAGCCTGGCTCGCCGGTCAAGCTCAGTATGGATGCCAGCACCGGCGCCATCGCGCAGTCGAGTGATGCCACACCACACGTCTTGTTGGAGCCAAATGCGAACGGTTTGAGCGTGATTTTGCGGGTGCGCCCATTCGGCAAAGATGTGGGCCCGTATTTCGCCCCTGCCGAAGGCGAGCGCCGCGTGTTGGGCGTTATCAACAGCGAAATGCGCGCCGCCGAACGCGATTTCCGCATCGAGGCGGCCGGTATTAAAGCCTTGTTAGAGCAACTGCCTACTTTGGTTGCGGCATTGGAGGCCGGCGGCATCGTGCTAGACCCGGAAGCGGCACTTGATCTGTTGGCGGAGCTACAAAACGCTGATCCGGCACCGGTCTTGGCCTGGCCCAAAGGAAAGGCTCGGCGCGTGATTACTGCCGGAAAATTCGCCGTGCAAGCGAAAGCCGGACGCGACTGGTTAGGCATCGAGGGCACGCTCGAACTCAGTGAAGGCACGATCAAACTATCGGAATTGATCGGGCTGCTGGAAAGTTCGCGTGGGCGCTATTTGACGCTGGACGGCGAGCGATTTATCCAGCTCAGTGACAGCTTGCGCAAACGTGTGCAAAGCCTTGCGAACTTTTCCGACGCGCGTGGCAAGGTCGAAGTGCCCATGCTTGCGGGTGCCGTACTTGCTCAGCAACTGGGGATCGAACACAGCGATGGCATCAAACTGGCTGCTAAAAAAATGGCGGAGGCAGCGACGCTGGCGGCGGCACTGCCTGCGACTTTGCAGGCTGAGCTGCGCGACTATCAAATCGCCGGTTTTCGCTGGCTGATGCAAATGGCGCACTGGGGCGCAGGTGCCTGCCTAGCGGATGACATGGGCTTAGGCAAGACCGTGCAGGCACTAACACTTTTGTTGGCGCGCGCAAGTGGCGGCGCGGCGATTGTGATGGCGCCGACTTCGGTGATTGGCAACTGGCAGCGCGAAGCCGCGCGCTTTGCGCCTACGCTCAATGTCGTGCGCTTCGATGCGTTGGATCGTAGTGCTGAGCTGCCAACACTTGCCGCGTTTGACCTATTGCTGGTCAGCTATGGACTGCTGACGACGCACGCGGAAAGCTTGAGCAAACCGCACTTTCATACGATTATTTTGGACGAGGCACAGGCGATCAAAAACGCCACCACCCAGCGCGCCCAGGCAGCATGCGCGCTGCAAGGGGATTTTCGTGTCGCCACCACTGGCACGCCGCTGGAAAATCATTTGGGCGAACTGTGGAGCCTGATGCGCTTTCTCAATCCCGGCCTATTGAGCAGCCAAGAAAAATTCCAGCGCCGCTTCAGTGGGCCAATCGAGCGCGACCCGGCGAGCCCGGCAAAGTCCGTGCTGCGCCAATTGATTGCGCCATTTTTGCTGCGCCGAACCAAGGCACAAGTGCTAAGCGAATTACCACCAAAAACCGAGATTACGCTGACCATTACACCCAGCAGCGAGGAAGCGCAGTTGGTGCAAGGACTGCGCGCCGCAGCGATGGCTAAACTCAATAATTTGGATCAGGCCACCGCCGAAAAGCGCTTTCATATTCTGGCGGAAATCACCCGTCTGCGTCGCGCCGCCTGCCATCCAGATTTAGTTGCACCTGAGCTTAAAATTGGTAGCGCCAAGCTGACGCAATTGCTCGAACTGGTGGCAGAATTGAAAGAAAACCGCCACCGCGCACTGATTTTTAGCCAGTTTGTTGATTACCTAAGCATTGTGCGCAAAGCCCTTGATGACGCGGGTTTTAGCTATCAATATCTCGACGGAAGCACGCCGACCAAGGCGCGCGAGGCGGCGGTCAGTGCCTTTCAAGCGGGCACGAGCGATGTGTTTTTATTGAGTCTAAAAGCCGGCGGTGTCGGCCTGAATTTAACCGCCGCCGATTATGTCATTCACCTGGATCCTTGGTGGAATCCGGCGGTTGAACAACAGGCCTCAGATCGCGTACACCGCATCGGCCAAACTCGCCCGGTTACGATTTATCGGCTCGTGCTTGCTGGTTCTATTGAGGAGCAAATTTTGTCCCTGCATGGACAAAAGCGCGAGCTGATCGACAGCATGCTTAGCGAACGCGAAACTGCAAAACCGGTGAATGCGGACGAACTTTTGGCGTTAATAGCGGGCAAATGAACTGGGCAAATGAGTCTCGCCGGAAGGCGACACGGCAAATGAGTCTCGCCGGAAGGCGACACGACAAATGAGTCTCGCCGGAAGGCGACACGGCAAATGAGTCTCGCCGGAAGGCGACACGGCAAATGAGTCTCGCTCAACGCAGTTCAAGGAAAAAACGGTGACCGTTACCGCACTCAATTTTCGTAAAGCTAGCTGAGGTGACGCACGACACGCTAGCATCCAGCATCTTGGAAAACATATTTGGGGAAACATAATGGGGCACGCTATGGGCAAATTTACTCGGATATTTCAGCTTTTTTGCCTTAGTTTGGCGCTATTTTCCACGCACGCGCAGGCGGCCCGCACCTATCAGGCGCGCTTTAGCTTGGCGTTACAGCCCGCTAGCAAATCAGGCGTTGGCGCGCTGAGCGTGACTTCTGAAACCGGTTACGTCGCGCAAATGCGTTTGTCGATGCCGATCAGCCGCTACAGTCAAATTAAAGCCGATGGCGAGCTCAAAATTACCGGCGATAAGGTGCTTTGGACGCCACCCAAAGCGGGCGGTACGCTGCGCTACTCGGTGCTGATTAACAACAAACACGGGAACGAGGGCTTTGATGCCTTGATCACGCCAAATTGGGCGATATTTCGCGGCGACAAAGTGTTTCCGAAGGCAAAAGTGCGTGCTAAGGGCCATTCGGTAAGTGAAATGATCCTCACTACGCCGCCGGGTTGGCATATCAACACGGGTTTTGAGCGCACCAGTGAAACCCAGTTTCGCTTTAATTTGAGCGATAGCAAACGCAAATTTGACGGCCCGAAAGGTTGGATGATTGCCGGCGAAATTGCCAACCGGGCAGAAATAATTGATGGCTGCAAAGTAATTGTTGCCGGCCCCGAAGGCTTAGGCGTGCGCCGCCAAGACATGCTGGCGCTGTTGAATTACAACCTGCCCGAGTTCAAACGCGCGTTCGGCGCGCTGCCGAAACTGCTGCTGATTGTGACTGCGCCCGATCCGATGTGGCGTGGCGGGCTATCCGCGCCAAATTCGCTTTTTATCCATATGGACCGGCCGATGATTAGCGAAAACGGCACGTCTTCGCTATTGCATGAGCTAACCCATTCGATCACGCGTATTCGCGGTGCAGACCGCAGCGATTGGATTGCGGAAGGCTTGGCGGAATTTTATGGCGTTGAAGCAATTCGGCGCTCTGGTGGCATGACCGAGGCGCGCTACAGCGACACTTTGACGAGCCTTAAAAATTGGAGCAAAGCAGTAAAAACGCTTTCGGTGCCGCGCTCGAGCGGTGAAATCACGGCGCGTGCGGTGCTGCTGTTGAGTGAGCTGGATAAGGAAATTCGGTTGGCCAGTGGTGGCAAACGCAATTTGGATCAGGTCACGCGTTTGTTGTTAGCTGCGAATAAAAAAGTCAGCACCGGCGATATCAAAGCGGCGGCAGCGAAAGTGCTGGGGCGGCCATCAAAAGTTCTGGAATCAAGCTTATTGCGCTAGCATCGCGGGCTCAATTTTAACGAGTAATCACATGTTCAAATCCCGTCCGTCTGGCCGCGGCGCCGATCAATTGCGCGCTTTGCGCATCGAGCGCAACTACACTAAATACGCCGAGGGCTCGGTTTTAGTGGGTTTTGGCGACACCTTGGTGCTGTGCACTGCCAGCGTTGATGACCGCTCGCCACCACACCGGCGCGGCACCGGCAAAGGCTGGGTGACGGCGGAATATTCGATGCTGCCGCGCGCCACCCACACTCGGGGTAATCGCGATAGCCAGCGCGGCCCCAGCGGGCGCACCCATGAAATTCAACGTCTGATTGGGCGATCTTTGCGTGCGGTGATGAATTTTGAAGCTCTGGGCGAGCGCGAAATTAAATTGGATTGCGATG
>JANNYO010000296.1:0-5741 GCA_031410115.1 Rhodanobacteraceae bacterium
GTTTGAACACCGTGTTGCCTTTGTAATACACGATTCCGGCTAAAAAAGTCTGCGCGAAAATGGTTTGATCGGGGCCGGCAAAAATGTCGTTTGCGCCCGGGTTTTGTGTTGCCTGCGGACCGACCGGCGTGGGCAAGGAACGCGGCTCCAAAATCGTGTCCGACACGCCAACCAGCTGCAAAAACCAGTCTTCGCCCGCCTTCAAAGGCTTGTCGCCCTTGAGCGTATTTTGATGATATGGATCCCACGGCGCATCTTTGATCACGCCTAGCGCTTCCATAATTCGCCAGCGATCCGGCACCGGCAAAATTTCGCCGACTGCATCGATTGGTGCGGGGTCATTGTTGCCGTCGTTTTGATCACCGCGACGCGGTTCGGTGCGCGGAAATCCCGGGCGTCGGCGCTCAATCGCTTGTCCGAAACGGTCGTATTGATAGGCCGGGGCGACCCGCAGAATGCCGATCAAGCCGGTGTCGCCAGCGCTTGGATCGGGCGTGGCAAATGCGCAGTTGCAGGCTGCAATCAGCGCGCTGGCAAGCAATGTTTGACGGTTTATTCGCATCTCACTTCCCCTCACACACATTTTGCGCATCGGAATTTAAAAACGGCCCCTGCGGACATTGCACATAGCGCAAACGGCTATTGCCCGGCACTAAATTGTCCGCACGGCGCGTTTTTGGCGCGTGCCCAAGCCCGTTGTTTAAAACCACCCCGGCATTGTGCACGCCTAAAAACGCAATCATGTCATCTTGATCGATGCCATCGCCGGATATTCCGAGCGCGCCAATCAGCACCTCACCGCGATAAATTGGCACCGCGCCGGGGAAAATCTGGATGCCATTTTTCAGGCGCGGATTGCTGGCACAGCCCGAGGTTCGTACCGCCACTACGCCGTTTAACAGCGCTTGAATTTGCGCCGGCGTCGACGCGGTTTGCCCAGCTGCCGGCAGCGCCGCAACGTAGGCACCCAAAATGCCGCCAATGGCGTTATTGACCAAATCGTACTGAATGCCATCGCTGAACGGGCTCCAGCTGGCGAATGGTTTACTCAGCGGGCCGTTGCCGGTGCCATCGATGCCGTCCGGGAAAAATGGCCGAGCGATATTGCCGATCGCGCGCGGCGTGATGGCAAATTGGCCAGTTAGAAAGTTTTGATCGCCAAAAAATGTGCGGGTGGCGCTGACGTAATCGGCAAATTTAATGTTCGTGCCAGAAAACCCGCCCTGCGCATTCAGATAGCGGGCATCCGGCAAAGCGCTAAGCTCGGCCGCTGCGGTGCTGAGCGAAAAAAACATCGTCGCGCGCGCTTTTTGTAAGGACACATCTGTGCCAAACAGCGGCGCGTCGCGGGTGCGCACGACGCCTAAAATCTCGCCTTTGGTGTCAATCACGCTCAGCGAAACCCGCGCTTGGCTGTTGGTTGGCGTGCGAATTTGCGCGCGCGCGGCGTTGGCAATTTTTAAGCCTTCCTGCAAAACCGTGCGCACTTCATTGGCCTTGATTGTGATGTTGCCGGCCAGCGCGTCGGTGCCGTCTTTCGGACGAAATCGCGGCGCACCGGCACTGTCGAGCAGCACGAATGCATCCAAGCCCGGAAAGTCTTGGGTGTCAGCAACGACCCCGGACGCCGCAGTTGTCAGCGCCGTACCCGGCAAGATCGCGGCGGCGCTGTAAAAGCCTGGCACATCAATCAAACCGCCGGGTAAGGAGGCAAATGCGCCACCCTGGCCGGTCGGGCGCGATAGATTGGCGAAATCGACATCGGAATAGCGGAATGTTTTGCCATCAGCGGTAATGCGATCCCCACGACGATCCAACGGCGCGCCAAAATTAAAAGTTGCGGCGGTGGCGATCAGCTCGTCCAGATCGCGGTCCGTATCAAAAATATTGCGGTCCAGGCCATAGGTGTCGTCAGCTGAAACTCCAACGCCACCGACCACGGTGCCACCTTTGTAAAGCGGGAAGCCGCCGGGGTCAGCCGATAAGCCGAGCGGCGAACTTTTCGGCCCAACGGTATTGGCGCCGACAACGCCCAGTGCGGTCAGTGCGGGTGCCGGTGGTTGAATCAAATCTGAGCACAACAGTTGCGAAAATTGCACGCCAAACAGCGGGCCGCTGGGGCCGCCAAATTCGCCCGGGTTGAAATGTTCTTGCACAATTTGCGATGCGGTGCGGGTGGAAAAAGCGTTGCCTTCGCTCGATAAAAACGCGCCGGTGACGGCTTTGGAAATCGCTGCTAACTCAGATGGAATAATCGCAATGCCCTCCAAACCGCCGACTACGCCCCGGTTTGAGCTAATCGTGACCTGTTTGCGCGCGCCGGGCATGCGAAACACCGCCAGCACATTGCCGACGCGATCGGTGACGGCAATGGTTGCGTTCACACCCTGGCCCTGCGCTTCACTGACCGCTTGGGCGATGATGGTTTGAATATCGGCGACGCTTAATTTTGACTCCGCCGTTACGCACGAACCGGTGCAGCCGACACTGACGCCCGGTGGCGCCGGTGCTGTGCCGACCGTTGAGCCGCTTGAACCGCCACCGCCGCAGCCTGCGAGGGCAATTGTGAGACCAATTGCTAGAAGTCTTTGACGCATCTGGAATTCCTTTATTAAGGGGTGCTGCCAGCAGTTGCCTGCGCAGGCGGGGCAGTTTCAGCAGATTGCCCAGGTAGGCTTAACGTTTTTGGTGGTTTAGCGCCCGGCGCACGCAAAGCTTGGGCGCGCACCGCAGAGCGTTCGCGCAGCGGGAAGTCGGATTGATGGAAGCCGTGGCAGTCGACACATTCGGAAGCTAACTTACCTTTTGCGCCCTCCCCTGCATGGCAGGCGCGGCAGTTATCAATCCCTGGAATCAGCACGTTCGCACTCGTCGTGGATTTTTCCGCGTCATGGCAGCTCAGGCAGTTCATGGTTTCGTGCTTGCCGTGGGTGAATTCACTTTTTGCGTACCACGCACCGGCAACACGCACCGGTGCGACGCTATAAACCAGATTACCCTCGTCGGTGCTGGCCTCGCGTTTCACGGTGTGGCACACGCCACAGGCTTTGCCCTCAAACAGCGTGCGGGTGACGAGATTGGCTTTGTCGCGTGCCCAACTCAATGCCACGCGCTTCTCATCCGCACTCAATTGCGCCGCCGCTTGCCCGGGAATTCGGCGGCGACGCACCACGGTCGGTGCGGCGGCCTCTTCATAGTCACCGTCCAAAGCGCGTTTGGCGTAATACTCGCCTAATTGCGCCAACACCTCCGGCACATTGGCATGGCGCACTTGGCGATCACCGGCAAGGCTATCAAAGCTCAAGCGATGGCAGTCTTGGCACATGGTTTCAAAATCAACCGGCTGCATACGTGCGCCGCCCGGTTCTGGGTTGTGGCAGCTCGCGCAAGTCAAGGTGCGTTTGCCGTTCGGCGAATTCAGCCCATCAACCACGCCGACGTGTTTGTTGTGCGGATACTTCAGCCCCGACAGCTCAGTGAGTTTGCCTTCCATACTGACCCGCGTCGGAGTGAATTCGCCTTTCGCATTCCAGGCCGGCAAGTTCACATGAAACTGCGGGTGATCCGTGCCGAAATCACTCACTTTTGCCAGTGTGCTGATGTTTTGGGTGCGGTTTTTGATATCGCTGTGGCAGTTTGAACATAGCCGCTGCGTTTGCGGAATGACACCATCTTTGCCGTTGTGATCGCGATGACAGAAGGCGCAGTCGGCGTCGGCTAACTCAAACAGCGCGAACTTTTTCGGGTCCGCATGCGCTTTGGTTTCTGCATGACAGGTTAAACATTTGTCGTCTTTTACCGACACGAAACCTTTTTCGTGGCACTGCTGACAGTCCTGTTCGAAATAATGATGCGCGGCGGCGAGTTCGCCTGAACTCCAAATCTGTGTCGATAGCGGAGTGCCCGCAAGCTTGGTGCCGATCGCTGGAAAGTAATGCGTGGCAAGCGGCACCAGCAAACAAAAGGTCAGGAAAAAAACAAACAGCAGCCACGATGGCCGCCGTTTGCTTAATCCGGTTTCCAACAGCGTGCTGGGTAAACGATCCGCTTCTTTGATCGCGGCCTGCTCAGACTTATCAATCGGTGACACTTCAACCGCAGCTTCAAAGCCGTTCGGTGCATCGATAAAGGTAATGCGCGTGCCGCCAAGTTCAACGTTCGCACCGGCGCCAACGGTTGCAGACTGCTCAATGTGCCCATTGATGCGCACACCGGCTGCGATCAGTGATTCAACGCGATATTTCTTGCCGCCCGGCAGCGCGCGCACGCGCACGTGTTCCAGCGCCACGCGCAAATCCGGCACGAAAATCGCCTGATTGCCGCCGCGCCCCATCGACAGCTCATCGCCGTAATGTTCGTCTTCTTCGTATTGCAGCGCGCCCTTGCCTTTTTTCACGACGCGGCGAATCAGCCATTTCATATGGTTTTTCGCCCCTACCAGTAAAAAAAGACGGAAACAATGTGCGCGATCAGCGTTGCCAGAAGCGCAAAGCTCAATGGCACATGCACGAACAGCCAAATTTCCATCAGTGCGGCAATTTGGATGTCACGCGCGACTTTGCTAGCTAACGCCTGGCGGCGACACATAATGTCAAGCAAACGGCGCAACGCTTCGGCCTGTTTGTCGGTTGACGTATTGGAGAGAAAATCCACCATCATCACCATCGTTTGCCCACCCGCCTGTTTTTTCGGCCGGTCTGTGCCGGGTTTGTATTCCATCACCGCTTGGCGCAGCTTGATAATCGCAGCACCGGATTCGTCTTTTGCGGTCAGCTGGTCATAAAAATTGCCGCCTAATTTGGTTTTTTGCACCGAGCGCAGCACCACATCGTGCACCGCTTTGTCGACCTGATCAGCCAATTGCAACGCGGTCTTATCCAGCTCGGTGATTTCCTCAATCATTTGATCACGCGTGGTGTTGCCACGATTTTGCGTCATAAGCGCCGGGTAGCGCAGATAGGCAAAAACGCCAAAAAAGCCGGAAAATATCACCGCAAACATCAGAAACAGACACAAAGTATGGATATTCCAGCCAAACTGAAAACCCGAGTGCAACAGCCCAAGCAGCAAAAGGGCGGTGCCTAGATAGACGTGTGCGCTGGTCCAGCCGCGTAAGGAGCCCATATTCGAGGCATAGCGGCGTTTGCGAATGCCCAGCAGCATCAGCCACACGATCAAAAGCGCTGAAATCGTGCCTAAGGTATAGCCCAACCAAGAGCCGCCATTCGGTGGCCCAACCGGCTGCTGCCAAAAATAAGCGATCAACGCCCCCAACAACAGAACGAATGTCAGCCACAAATAACGGTATCGCGCGTGATTTAAAATAGATGCATGCATCGCCCGATTTTTACCTACCCGTTACAATCCGGCAACGGGTTGATCACAAAAAACCCTATATTTCGACGGAATAAGCTGAAATAAATCCGCGCTAGGCGACTTTGTTGCGGGAATTGCGTTCGGATGGCAATTGAAGGCGATCGGATATCCCGCGTCGTGCGGTTCACTAAGCAACGCAATTAGCTCTTTAGTTTAGCATTGAAATAACCTGCGGACGTTTACGTATCGCATAAATTGTTAGTGTCAATCGTCCACAATTCGCACGCTCAACCATTGCCAAATCGAAAAAAGTATGACCCAAACCGCTGCCTCTGAAATTTATGCCGCCGCGGGCGCGGCCCGCGCGCCATTCATAGACCGGGAACCCGAGGCGGAGCGGATCGTGGTGGCCCCGGGGGGGGCCC
>JANNYO010000297.1:0-4423 GCA_031410115.1 Rhodanobacteraceae bacterium
AGCCCGAATTAAAAAAGAAAAATTTGGTGGCTTACTTGGCGTTTCCCTAGGAAGTGCTGTTGATCCACGATTTATCATAATGGAGTACAATGGTGGAGCAAAATCTAAAAAACCCGTTTGTTTTGTAGGCAAAGGCCTCACTTTTGACTCTGGTGGCATCAGCATAAAGCCCTCTGCCGGCATGGAAGAAATGAAGTTTGATATGTGTGGCGGAGCAACTGTGATTGCAACTATGGCGGCAATTGCTCGCTTAAAATTAAAAATCAACGCGATCGGTTTGGTTCCATCTACTGAAAATATGCCGGGCCCTTTAGCGACTAAGCCAGGTGATATTCTTACCGCAAGAAATGGGAAGACTGTCGAGATTGATAACACCGACGCTGAAGGCCGTTTAATTTTGTGCGACGCGCTGACCTATACACAGCGCTTCAAACCGGCGGTGTTGATTGACGTCGCCACGTTAACCGGGGCTTGTGTAGTGGCACTGGGCAACGTCGCCACTGGTTTGATGAGCAAACACGATGATCTGGCGGCAGAACTATTGCAGTCGGGCGAGCACATGCACGACCGCGCCTGGCGCTTGCCGCTTTGGGAGGACTATCAAACCCAGCTTGACACCGGTTACGCTGACTTTGCCAATTTAGGCGGCAAAGGTGCAGGTGCGATTACCGCCGGATGCTTTCTTGCGCGTTTTACCGAAGGTCAGCGCTGGGCGCATTTGGACATTGCCGGTACCGCGTGGGACTCCGGTCGTAAAGGCACTGCGACCGGCAGACCGGTGACGCTTTTAGCGCACTGGCTGTTGAGTAAAATCGCCGAGTAGTACGCATGTCTGACAATCCCGCGGCCGCACTTTCAAGGCGTGCGGTACGCGCGCATTTTTCCCGCGCAGCCAGCAGTTACAGTTTGGCGGCGGCGCTGCAAAATGCCGTGGAAGATCAGTTGCTTAAGCGGTTAGATGCCATCAAAGCACCGCCGAAAACTGTTTTGGATGTCGGCTGCGGCCCGGGTAGAGGGGCGTTGATATTGCGCAAAGCCTTTCCGGCGGCGCAGATAGTGGCGCTAGATTTCGCCCTGCCGATGCTCGGGCAAATCCCGGTCAAGTCGCGCTGGAATCCGTTTGGCGCCGCAGCAATTGATCGCGTGTCAGGCGACGCAGCTGCCCTGCCAATTTGCGGCAATTGCGCTGATTTGTTGTTCTCCAATCTGTGCATCCAGTGGTGCTTGGATTTGCCTGCACTGTTCGCCGAATGGCGCCGTGTGCTGAAACCCGGCGCACTTCTGGCTTTTACCAGCTTTGGCCCGGATACCCTGATTGAGCTGCGCCAAGCTTGGGCACAGGTTGATCAGGGCGCGCACGTCAACGCGTTTTTCGATATGCATGACGTTGGCGATGCGCTGCTGCGCGCCGGTTTTATCGACCCGGTGTTGAGCACTGAGCGCTACACCTTAAGCTATCCGAACGTGCGCGCACTGCTGACCGAGTTAAAAGCGATTGGCGCCACCAACGCGCTCAATGCCCGCCGCCATGGACTGGGCGGCAAAAGCGCGATTGAAAAGATGATCGCAAACTATCCGCTTGGCGCCGATGGCCGCATCAGCGCGAGCTATGAAGTTGTGTTTGCGAATGCTTACGCGCCTGCGCACGGCGCACCAATACGGCTTGCCGGAGCAGAAATTGCCAGCGTGCCGGTTAGTGCGATACGCCGACGTGCAAACTAGTGACAATCAAAAATTAAACCCAACTTTGACGCGAAACTCGTGCTTGGTGTCTTCTTCTAAGTGCAAGTCATTGTCGAAACCTGCGCTGGTGACTGGATCGACGCCAATTGGATAGGCCGCTTCAGAGTAGCTCGGGCTGCCCTGTAGCTGGCGCAGATAGGTCGCGGTGACATAGAAGTTTTCTGAGCCATAGGTTGCGGTCGGGCCGACAAAAAATGCGTAATGATTGTAAATCCCGTTCAATACGTCGCTGGTGCGCAACGTTTCCAGGCCCGCATAGAAGTTTGGCGCGAAGCGATAGTTGAAAGCCGCATTCATTTTGATCGCAAATTCGTTTTCGGCGGCGTCATCGTCTGGGAATTTGCGACGCTCAGATTCCACCGCAAGGTTGAACACGGTGATCAGCTGATCGTCGAGAAAATTCTTTTGCACGATCAGTTTAGGCTCGAGCGAAAATTGCTTGGTGCGGGCACCATCAACTCTTGGATACCAGGTGCGATACAGCGTTTCCACGCCAATAGCCAAGCCGATGCCGTCTTTATAAACCGACAAAAAGTTGTATTTCAGCGCCGCTTTGTAGGCGGAAATTTTGCGCACATCAATGTCGAGCGGGTACACCTCGTCCCCAGCAGAATCCAGCGGGAACGCATTTTTCGCCTTCAAATCAAAGGCTTCAAGCGCCAACTCGCCAGTTAAACGATCCGTAATGCCGTGTTCCCAGCGCAGCGCTAAATCATTGGCTTTGTAGCTACCAACGGTTTTATCCCAGCGGTGTGTCAGCAACGTCGAGTAGTCATTTTTACCCTCGGGCAAAGTGTCGGCCGTGGTGGCGTAGCCGAAACCGCCTTCCAAAGCGAAGGCAGAAGTAGAGAGTGCACATGCCGCAGCAAATGCAGTGAGGCGAATCTTGAACATAGTTGGGTGCATCCAAACCGAGTGAAGTGAGCCCTGAGGTTGCCTGAATCGGTTGCATTTGTAAATGCGAGCGATTCGCACTTGTATTTGTATTGCAATTGAGAATCATTCGCAATAAGCTGGGTGCAACCACCAGTTGGAATACTTCTTATGCTGATTGCCGCCATGCTGCTGAGCCACGTGCTTAGCCAAAGCTCGCCAAACTCTGCCGTGCCCGCGCCCACGGAACTTGACGCGGTGACCGTTGTTGGCACCAAAACTGAGCGCACGCTGGTGGCAACGCCAGGCACGATCACGATCAAAACCAATGCGGCTTTTCGGCGCGAGTTGACACAGTCGATTAAAGACGCGCTGCGCTATGAAGCGGGTGTTAGCGTGCAAAATCAGCCCTCAAGATTTGGTTTGGCCGGCTTCAATATTCGCGGCTTGGACGGAAATCGTGTGCTGATTGAAGTGGACGGTGCGCGCGTGGCGGACGGTTTTTCTGTTGGCAGCTTTAGCAATGCCGGGCGCGATGCAGTGGAGTTGGATGTACTCAAGCGCATGGAAATTGTGCGTGGCTCAGCGTCCAGTTTGTACGGCTCAGCGGCCATGGGTGGTGTAGTGGCGTTCACCACGCGTGACGCAGTGGATTTTTTAAAACCGAATGAAAGCTTTGCCGCAGGCGGGCGCATTGGCAGTTCCGGGGCCGATAGCGGTCGTTTCGCCAGTGGCACGCTCGCATTTGGCAGCGCGGAGGCGGGTGCGTTTGTTACGCTGAGCAAACGCGACTATGAGCCGAGTGAAACCTTTGGCACGCAAGCGGTTGCAGGCAGCACGCGCGATGTTCCCAACCCACAGAACAGCACGCGGCGCGCGCTTTTAGCGAAATTCAACGGCGTACTGGCAAATGCGCACAAACTGGCACTTACCTTAGACGCCAGCCGCAGCAACACCGACACCGACGTGCAAAGCGCGCTGCTGAGCCAAAATTTGGGCCCAAGCGTGATTCGCACCAGCGCTCTGCGCGGCGCAGACAGTGGCAAGCGCAATCGCATCGCATTGGACTATCAGTGGCAGGCAAATATTCGCGCCGCAGATGCGCTGAGTTTTAAGCTGTATCGGCAAAACAGCAATACTGAGCAGCGCACCGCCGAGCTGCGCACCAGCACCACACGCGGCATCATCACCCCAAGCGAACGGTTACGTTCCTTCCAATTTCAACAAAACTTGCGTGGCTTTGATCTGCGCGCAGAAAAATCCTGGGCGCTGGCGGATAGTCTGCTGGGCGGCGGCACGCACCGGCTTACCTATGGCGTGACCGCACTGGCGTCTGACACCGATCAACTGCGCAATGGCAGCACGCGCAACCTGAGCACCGGCGTCATTTCCACGGTCGTGGGCCCAGATGCTTTTCCGGTGCGCGATTTTCCCCGCTCGCAGTCGCGCGAAACATCGGCTTATTTGCAAAGCGAGCTGGACTTCACTGGACTGGGCCTGACGCTGATTCCGGGCGTGCGCGCGGATCAGTTTCGCTTAGACCCGAAAACCGATGCGATATTTATGGCCGACAACCCGGGCATTACGCCGACCAAACTCAGCGAATCGGCAATCTCACCCAAGCTTGGCGCGCTTTACACAATAGCCGAGGGTTTCGCGCTGCACAGCCAGTTTTCCAGCGGCTATCGCGCGCCGCCGTATAGCGACGTCAATGTCGGTTTTACTAATTTGCAGTTTGGCTACACCGCCATTCCAAATCCGAATTTAAAAAGTGAATCAAGCCGCAGCGTTGAGCTTGGCCTACGTG
>JANNYO010000298.1:0-1964 GCA_031410115.1 Rhodanobacteraceae bacterium
CGACTGGGTTGTTGTCAATCGGAAAGCGCCCGTCTTCCAAATACTGCAGATACGATGCCTTTCTGCGCAGCAAATAATCCACCGCATTGGCTGCGCCGGAATTGCCGCTCATCTTTATTCGTAGCGCAATAAGCCAGGCAAAAAGCGCGTCAATTTTGGGCTGTGCGTGCAGCGCGCGATAAGCTTTGCGTGCCGATGCATCGAAGTCTTTTGCTTCGCGTTCGAATTCATAAATTGCCGCAATTCGGGTCAGCGCCTCGGCCGCCATCACGCTTTTATTCGCGGCGTGTAGCTCAAAAAACTTGCGCCGCGCGTGGGCCTGCGGGGGAATCTAGTCGCAGGATACCACCCCAGAGCCAGTGATTTTGTTCGCTAAATCAAGCTAAATTAAAGTTCATCTACTCGGCACGAATCGCCAGTTCGCGCATCGGCGTGCTCTTGAAAATTTCTTTGTAGCCGGCAAAATCGTCCACGACGAGCGCGCCGGTGTAGCCCTGCAAAAAGCGCCGCGCATTCGCGCCACTGCGGCTAGCCGCGAACTCGAAAATAACGATAGGTACCTGACCAAGCTCACCGCTTCGGTAGGCAAAAAGGTATGCGCGCTTGGTTTTTCCAGAGCCCGGATCCAGCATCTGCAACGTGATTGTTTTGACTTGAAAAAACAATCAAAAAAAAGTCGCATCGACGTGAATCACGCTCGATTCAAACAGTAATCTTTGCGCGCGATTGACAATGGGTTTGAGCGCCACGCCGCATCGACCCACCCATTCGGACATCGTTGAAACCGGCAATTCGACGCCGCTGCGTAAGCCAATCTCACGCTGCCTATACAGGGGTAGGTGGTCGACATATTTGTTTTGCCGTGGCAAAATAAATCAGCCAAAAATGGCTGACTAAAATATGCGCCAACAGGCCCGGTGCCGGGATGCCGCCGTCGATGATTTCAGGCAGCGTCGGCGTGGTGAATGCGATGTCACATTTGCGGCAGGCCAGAACCGGGTCGAATGGTTTTCAGTACGAAATATTTGGCCGACTTTTGATCGAGTTTTTCGCTGACTTCTTCGCCGATTTGATGCAAATCACCACCGCATTTTGCGCAGTTGCAAGACGCCGCCGGCAGGTGGCAAATCACGCGTGGCAAATGCTCCGGAAGCGGCTTTCGAACTGGTTTTGCGCGCGTAATGGATGGCTTTTTAGCAGCCGCTGTATGGGCTTCTAACTGTGCTTCGACGTCGGCCAAATCAGCGGCGACACTCTCGTCAAATAGCTGCTGTTGGGTCGGATCGAAGCGTTCGGCGCTGCGGCCAAACTTGAGGCGTCGCAGTGTCTCTAACTGCACTTTTAGCAGTGCTAATTCTGCCTTGCTTTGTGCCAACTCAGCATCGCGTTGAGCGAGCTCTGATGCGTGCACAAGCGCGGTCTTATTGAGCGACAAAATCACTTGATTTCGCGCCTCATTTTCCACTTGCCATAGACGCGACTGATCCGCGTCGACGGTCTCTAAAAGTGGTTCATATGGCGATAAATTCATCCCAAAAGTGTCCTGCAAAACCCGCGCAATTGCCAATAGAAAAGCGCGCATTTAAAGGCTTTTTTCGGGCAGTTAGTTGCCTTACTAGCAGACAAATAAATTCACTCAAAGTAACCGGGGTATGTCCTCCACACGCGCCGACAAACGCTGCCAATCCACGCCCGCAATCAGCCACTCAAACTGCGCCACACTCAGACTCAATAATGCCGCATCCGCGCGCGGCCAAACAAACGATCCCTCATGCAAACGGCGCGTACACAGCCACACGCCATGCGCATCGACACACACAATTTTCAAGCGCGTGCCCGAACGATTGCGAAACACATACGCGCCGCCATCAAATCCATCCCGGCCAAATTGCGTCTGCACCAACACCAATAACCGATCCATGCCACAGCGCAAATCCACCGGCGTCACCGCAAGCCACCAGGCG
>JANNYO010000299.1:0-5309 GCA_031410115.1 Rhodanobacteraceae bacterium
CCGCGATCAATGCCGCGCTGCATGTCTTGCCCGAGCGCCAGCGCCAGGCATTTTTGCTGCGCGTTTGGCAGGGCTTTGATGTCGCGCAAACCGCTGATGTAATGCGCTGCTCAGAAGGCAGCGTCAAAACCCACCTTTCGCGCGCGTTGGAACGATTGCGCACGCTGTTGGAGCCGTTGACATGAATACCGATCGCAAACTAATAAATTCCGTGGGCCACGACGCGGACGATCTCGCACGGGCGCAGCGCATCGCAGCGATGCTGGATGTGCAAACCGGCGAACTTGGCGTTGCGACGCAAATGCGATTGAACGATATGCGTGCACAGGCGGTTGCGGCAACGCGCGTGCGCGCACCTTTTTGGCGAATGCGGCCAGTGCTGAGCGCCAGTTTTGCGCTGTCGACACTATTGGCATGCGTGCTATTGCTGATGGTTGAGCGCAATCATCAGCGCAGCGACGCGGAAGCGGTGGCGCTGTTTGAGGCCACGTTTGGCCTTGAAGCGCAGGCACAAATTGGCGAACATCTGGCGGCGACGGCAGCATTGATTGACGCCGATTCCGGCTTGGCGGACAGCGATGAGGCGATGGTCGCTCTGGATTTGGAGTTTTATGCATGGCTAGCGGAAAATCCTACAGCGCCTGGCGCGCATTCGGGCTCGGGCAGCTAATGCTGGTTTCCAGTGCGCTGAGCGCAGCAAATCAATTGGCGGGAACGGCCCCGGCAGAAGCAACGGCGGCGGTGCAATCTCCGGACGCCGCCAGTGCCCCCAATGACGACAGTACGCGTGCGGTTTTGCTTTATTTGGGAGAGTTCGCGCCGGAGTTAGATCCAATCGAAGTCAACGCGTTAGCTGAAACCGAAAACGAAATGGCAGAGATGAAGGCGAATGCAGATGCATCTAGGCATCCCAATGATTAAGCGTTGCTTGTGCGCACTCTGGCTGCTCTGCGTCGGCACAGCTTGGGCGTCCGCAGCTGCTGAAACGGGGGCACCAGCGGCGGCTGAATTACCCACATCGCCAGCTGAATTACCCACATCGCCAGCTGAATTACCCACATCGCCAGCGCCACCCATGGCATTTGCCGAGCTGAGCGCGGATGAGCAACGCGTGCTTGCGCCGTATCAAAAAGAATGGTCGAGCTTAACCGGCGACACACAAAGCAAACTGCGCATAGGTGCCGCGCGCTGGCTAAAGCTTAGCCCCGCACAGCGCGCCGCAGCGGCTGAGCGCGCGGCGCAGTGGCAAGCAATGAGCCCCGAGGAGCGCGCGCAAACGCGGCAAAAAATGCTGAATTTTCAGGCGCTGCCGGTTGAGAAGCGCGAACGCATGCTGCGCACTTTGCGCGAATTTCGCGCGCTCACGCCGGCCCAGCGGCAAGCGCTCAAACGTGAATTTCAAAAGCGCAACGGTGCTCAGCGCAGCAATACGCAGGGCCGATTCAATCGCCTAGCACCCGCCGAGCGCGCCGCCACCATAGCATTTATGCGCAGCTTGAGTGGCGCCCAACGCGCCGTGGTACGCACGCAAATGCTGCAACGCGCACCGGCGCAGCGCGATACGTTGCGTCGGCGGCTGTTGGCAATGTCGCAAGCGCAGTTGGATACTTATTTCCTGCAGCCGGATTGAAATCGGTCAGCTCGCTTGCGGCTTAAGAACTACAGCTCAGCGTAGAACAGCCTGCGCGCACCCTTGCCCACTCGGGCCTGCGCAGGGCAAACCGCGCGCATTCAGGCCGCTCGGTATAGGGCGCGCTCAGGGCATCGGTGAGTGCGTTAAGTTCGCGCAAATCACCCTGTTCGGCGGCATCAATCGCCTGTTGCGCCAAATAGTTGCGGGGCACATAGATCGGATTGCTGCGCCGCATGCGTTCGGGGCGTTCAATTGGGCTTTCTGCTGCCGAACGCGCGGCGTAGCGGGCCAGCCACGCATTCAAATCAGGGGCAAATTTTTCCGCTAACTCTGGCCGGTAAAATGCCGGTGTTAACGCCGCCCAAGTGGCGTCAACTAAGCCATGAAAAGTCAGCGTCATATCCATCTCGGCCTGCTGCATTAGCGCGTACAAATCGCCCAGCAGCGTCGCATCATCATTTTGCCAGCGGGCGAATCCAAGTTTCGCGGCGTTCATTTCAGTGTGGCTTTGATTGAAGTGCGTGCCAAAGCGGCGCAGACCCTCATGCAGCGGCGCTGGATCGGCAAACAGCGGCACCAATGCCTGCGCCAAACAGCCCAGATTCCAGTGCCCAATCTCAGCTTGACGACCGAATCCGTAGCGTTTGCCCTCGCCATCGGTGGTGTTTGGCGTCCAGGACGGATCAAAGTCTTCCAACCAGCCATACGGGCCGTAATCGATCGTCAAACCCAAAATCGACAGGTTATCGGTGTTCATCACGCCGTGGACAAAACCGACGCGCAGCCAATGCGCCAGCATCACCGCCGTACGTTCACAAACCTCAATAAACCAGGCGGCGCGACGGCTATTATGGTCCGCATGCGCAGAGGCGATTTCCGGAAAATCCCGCGCAATACAAAAATCCACCCACTGCGTGAGCAGCGCGATATCACCGCGCGCGCTCGGCAATTCAAAATTGCCAAAGCGAATAAAGCTGGGTGCCACCCGACATACAATCGCACCCGGCTCAGACTTGCGATTACCGTCGTAAAACATATCGCGCTCGACTGCGTCGCCGGTTGAAATCAAACACAGGGCGCGCGTGCTCGGCACGCCTAAGTGATGCATCGCTTCGGAGCAAATGTATTCGCGCAGACTCGAGCGCAGCACCGCGCGTCCATCTGCGTGACGTGAATACGGCGTTGGCCCTGCCCCCTTCAATTGCAATTCCCAACGTTCGCCAGCCGCGTTGCGCGTTTCCCCCAAGCTGATCGCCCGGCCATCGCCCAATTGCCCAGCCCAGCGGCCAAACTGGTGCCCACCATAGTTCACCGCATGCGGCTGCATGCCAGCCAGCAGCGCGTTGCCAGCAAAGGCGTTGAGGAATTCGGCGGAATGTAAATCCGCCTCTGACAATCCCAGCAACTGCGCCACTGATAACGAGGCGCTGAGTAACTTCGGCGCTGCAACCGGTGTTGGTTTCACAAACGAGAACGCCGCATGATTGACCTGTCTCGGTGGGCCGGCGTGCTGCGGGTCCCCGGGCAGGGTTTGGATCAGCTGATTATCGAAAGTAAGGTTCATATGATGACGCTCAAAATTGCCCGACACTGACAAAGCCGCGCTGCGCCGCCGCCATCGTTGCCTCCGCACGCGAATTGAGATTGAGCTTGCGATACACATCGCGCACATAGCCTGCCACGGTGTGTTTCGAGATACCTAATAGCTCGGCGATTTTGGGCACGTTAAAACCTTTCGCAATCAATTTCAGCGTGTCACTTTCCCGCTCAGTCAGGTGCTCGCCCGCAATCGCGGGCACAGCTTGCGGCGCAATCGCTGCGAAATGCATGAGCACGCGCCGCGCGATGGACGCGGACAAGGGCGGCTGACCATTCAATATTCCAACCAGCAAGCGCACCAGCTCAGCCTCGGTTTCGTCTTTCAAAACATAGCCCTGCGCGCCTGCACGCAGAGCCGGAAACAGATGCGCATCGTCATCAAACATCGTGGCAACCACGGCAAACGCATTCGGCGCACGCGCCTTAAGTGCACGCACCAAATCCGTACCGTTGCCGTCCGGCAGGCCCAAATCAATCAGGGCCAACTCTGGCAAGTGTTCCAGCGGCTGCGCGAATGCCAACATCGCACCAGCAACATCGGCGGCGGTGGCGATGGCGCTGTCGGGAAACGCCGCACGCGCAGCACGCTCCAGCCACGCGCGTGCACCGGCGTGGTCATCGACAATCAGAACGCGATTTATCTTCACCCGCAACCCTCTAGGTTAGCTGAAGCCAAACTGTGCGCACGCTCAAGCGGCAGGGTCAGCAACACGCACGTGCCGCCCAAGGTGCCGTCACGCCAAGTGATATGCCCGGCAAGTTCATCCGCGCGTTTGCGCATATTGCTTTTGCCGCGCCCATCGCTTTCGTCCGCCATGCCCACGCCATCATCTTTGATTTCGATGCGCAATATTTGTGCGATGACGGCGAAACGCACGCTTAAAGCCCGTGCCTGAGCGTGGCGAATCACGTTGCTGATCGCCTCGCGCACGATGCGAAACAAGTGCAAATGTTGTACCGCGTCCAAACGCCGCTCAACGATATCCGCGTCTTGGCGCCAGTTAAGGGAAATATCCGCCGCTGCCAAACGGCTGCGCGCCTCCGCCTCCATTTCGCTCAAAGCCTCCAACAAACTCGCCTGCTCGCCGCGCGCACGCGAAACCACGTCACGCAAATCTTTTAGCGCCGAACGCGCCAATGCCGCGTTTTCCGGGCTTTCCGCGCGATAAATCAAATCCAGCAGTTTGGCGCCGACATCGTCGTGCAAATCACTATAAATGCGCTCGCGCTCGGCGCTCAAAGCCAGCTCAAGTGCAAGCTCAGCCGATGGCGCAGACAACCCAGTTGGCGGACTTGCCGCAGTGTTTTCCTTTCTCAAATAAACACTGGAATACCAATACACAGCAAAACCTACGGCGGCGGTTAGCAGCAGCAGCAGGACAATGCTGGCGATGGTTAGTTTGAGCATGCCAAAGCGACCTAGTTAGCGGTATCAAGCCACCATCAGCGCCATAAACTCATGGATCGCCATGGCATCAAACTTCGCTGGGTCACGGCTGAGCGCAATCATTTTTTCGGCTTGGCGTTTGCCAAAATGTTCACTCATTGCGGCTTCGAATTTCTTTAGCAGCACCGGAATGCCCTCCGCGCGGCGCTTGCGGTGGCCGATCGGGAAGTCAATTGAAACCTTATCGGTGTGGCTGCCATCTTTGAAAAATACCTGGATCGCGTTGCCGATGTAGCGCTTTTCCGCATCAAAATAATCCGTGGTGAACTGCGGATTTTCTTTGACCTCCATTTTCGCACGCAAGGCATCAATGCGCGGGTCGGCAGCGATGCCATCATTGTAATCATCAGCGGTCAAACGCCCGAAAATCATTGGCACTGCAACCATGTATTGCAGGCAGTGGTCGCGGTCGGCGTAATTACCCAGCGGGCCGGTTTTATCAATAATGCGCACGCCGGCCTCTTGCGTATCGATGGTGATTTTTTCGATCTGATCGATTTTACCCGCGACCTGCGGGTGCAGCTGCATGGCGCATTCAACCGCGGTTTGTGCGTGAAATTCAGCCGGAAAACTGATCTTAAACAGCACGTTTTCCATCACATAGCTGCCAAAGCTGCGCTCAAACTCAAA
>JANNYO010000300.1:0-4618 GCA_031410115.1 Rhodanobacteraceae bacterium
CGCAACCTGCGCCTGGGATGCCAGCGCGGTTAGCAAGGTTTCGTCGTCACTGTCAAACGCCAAACCACCCACGCGGTTTTGTGATTCCAACACGGCAATTACTTCACCCCGATTGCTTCGGATTGGACAGACGATTAAGTTCGAGATTGCCTCAACCGGGCGTGCGGATTGTTCACTCGCAAAATCTGCATCAGCCGCCGCATTCTCAAGATTAACCAGTGTTTCCGCCTGATAGATTCGACCCATTAAACCTGATGTTGCAGATAATTTGACTCCCTCTTGATGCCAACGGGTGAAAAACTGTTTCTTGCTATCTAATAAATAAAGATGGGTACTTTGCGCATTCATCACTTCGGAGGTTTTGTCGATTAATATAGGCAGTATGTTATCCAGGCCTACGTTCGAACCAACCGCGCGTGATACGTTGAGTAACCCATTAACAATTCGAAATTGCCGCTTTAACTCAATAATATTTCGATCCGTTTTCTTTTGCCAGAATAAAGCTAGCCCAATAACAATTGCCACGATCGCAGAAATTAAGGTTGCCAGATAAGAAACCCGCTGTATAGATTTCAATCGCCGTTGATAGTTATCAATTTTTAAATCGACGCCAACTGCACCAACAAACACTTTATTTGAATCGTAAATTGGCGCATAAGCGCTAATAAAAGTACCCCACTTGTCGGTATAGGGCTCTTTGGTTACTGTGACATGCAGTGTCGACAGAGCGCGCAAGAGCTCAGGTGGCGGCGGATCATACTTTTCCATGATTTTGACGGAATCGTCGGCATTGCCTGAGCCTTGAGCTGGCATTGGCGTTGCGTCCAAGACGAAATAGACTGCGCCGTCTCGCAAAATCGCGCTGTAGGCAAAAGCGATCTGCGAATCGGCATCCATAATATCCCGCAGCGGGTGGATCGCTGACTGATAGTCGGCCAAAGTTTCCTGCTCGGGCGAGACAAATAAGCGATGCTGATCGCCATTGACAGATGCAGCGCCTATGCGTGCAGTGCGCGATAAACCGTCACGAATTTCGGTGATTAGCGCTTCTTTGCTTAACCCATAGACTAAGCCAGAAATCCCGGCGAGCACGGCGAAAGCTACCAAAGCGGCAAACACACACTGCCAGAAAACCGCGCGCGCGGACGGTAAGCGCTTGAAAGCGCTCAAACTGGGTTCGCTATTAGAATTCAATGCTGGCATTACGTCGCTTGTTATATGACATGTGAATCACGCTGTAGGCGAACTCTGCCCTTGAGCGATGGAATGCGCAAGCCATCAAACTGCAACGAACTGCGCCGAATTCCCCGTTGATTCGATGACCAAGGCAGAACGATTTTTGCTTGATGCAGTCGATCAAGCACTAACGTATGCTGCATCGCAATAGCATTGATCACAACGCATTTTTGAGAATTAACCATGTCGAGACTTTTGACGTTTCGTTTTGCCATCGCATTAACTATTTTTTCAACTTCCATTTTGGCGGTAGCTGCTGCACCCGTTGATACTACTGACGGCGAAGCTGACACGCTCTATCAAACAGCGGCACTGCGGGCAAATTCTGGTCTGAATTGGCAGCCAAGTTCGGCCTTAGATCAACACGTTTTACGACCATATTTGGATTATTTTCGCTTCGCGCGAAATGTAAAACTCTCAGACACGAACGAGGTTAGTGCGTGGTTAAAGCGCTATCAGAATGAAATCCCGCTCGCGGAAAATTTGCGCCACAAACTGCTAAGTTTTTACGCTAGCACGCAACAGTGGGCTGAATATGTTGGTCACTATCTAGAAAGCGAGGCGACCGCAGAAGAGCGCTGCAACGTTTGGAGCGCGCGTATGGCGTTGCAGCCGAAAGCGGACGTTGCGACACGCCATGCACTGCTTTTGTATCGCGATGCAACGACACCAGCAACCGCCTGCGCGCCCGCGTTTACATTTTTACGGGCTACCGGCGCTATCAGCTCCGATGACGCCGAGCTGCGCTTTGCCGCACTGCTATCTAGCAGGCAAATTACCAGCGCGAAGTCTTGCGCAGTGGACTTGCCAAAAGTGCGACAGCGCTACGCTGCAGCGGCATTGCTCGCTGAACAAGATGCCTATTTAACGCTTAAGCGGGCGCCCTCTTGGTCAGCCGATGATGTGGCATTGGCGGGCGTCACGACGCGCGCGCTCGAACGAATCGCTGCAGTAAACCCAGTGGGCGCCCGAGCGAAATTACTGAGCTTTGTCAGCACACACCAATTGGATGAAACCGCCCAGTTGCGGGTACGGTCGGCGATGACGCGCACGGCGATCATTGCAAACCTGCCGGACTCTGGCGCCTGGCTAGACGCGTTGCCACCCTCCGCACGCGATGCGCAAACCCACGAATGGGGCGTGCGACGCGCGCTGACCGCGTTAAACCCAGAGCTTGCATTGACGCGCGTTGAGGCGATGCCTGAAAAAATCGATGGCCTAGATCTCGGCAGTTCGGCACGGTGGCGTTATGTGCGCGGCAGGCTTCTGCAATGGTTGGATCGGGAATCTGATGCGCAGGTGCAGTTCAAACTAGCCTCAACCGATGCTACGTTTTATGGCTTTTTAGCATCTGATCGCCTGAACAGTGGTTATGCACTGTGCCCGTTGGATATCAAATTTGCGCCGAAAATGTCTGGCGAATTGCTCAGCAGTGGCGCGCTTAAGCGCATCAGTGCTTTCAAAAGACTGGGTGATCGTGTCAGCGCAAAACGCGAATGGATGTACTTGCTCGGCAAACTTGATGCAGACGAACGTCGGCAGGCTGGGCTGCTAGCGTCTATGGAAGGTTGGGGCGAATATGCAATTTTAGCTTTGAATGCACCGGCAGATCGGCAAATCTATCAGGCACGGTTCCCGTTGTTACAGGCCGAGGTGTTAACCGCGCAAGCCAATGCGAATCAACTGGACTCCGCTTTTGTCGCAGGTCTAATTCGCCAGGAGAGCGCGTGGGATCCCAGTGCAGTATCACGTGCAAATGCGATTGGATTGATGCAAATGCTACCGGGAACAGCGGCGTTAACCGCGAAAAACGTGGGTTTTGGCAGCAAAATCAACCTAACTGACCCAGCAACCAACTTAACACTGGGCACGGCCCATCTCAGGATACTTTCTGAAAAATATGCGGGCTCACCGATTTTAATGACCGCCGCATATAACGCCGGCCCAGGTGCCGTGGCAAAATGGCGGGATGGTTTGTACCAACGCTACCCTGACCTCTGGATCGAAACGATTCCATACAAAGAAACGCGTGAATACGTCACCGCAGTGCTGGCATTCAGTGTCATCTATGACTGGCGACTGGACGGTAAGCTTGAACGCTTGAGTGCGCGTATCCCAGAATTCCCGCAAATAGACTCCCCGGCAATCACGGCATGCCCCGCGTCGGTTATTGCCTCGGCAAAACCTATTGCAATCAAGCGTTAGTGCGTATTGGCCTCAAGCCATTTATCGGCGTCAAGCGCCGCCATGCAACCAGTACCCGCCGACGTTATCGCTTGGCGATAGACTTGATCAGTTACATCGCCAGCAGCAAACACGCCGCCAATGCTTGTCAGTGTCGCCATACCGTCTAAGCCGGTTTTAACTTTCAAATAACCATTTTTCATGTCTAGCTGACTGGTGAAAAGCGATGTATTGGGGCTATGGCCTATTGCGATAAAAATACCAGGGGCAGCGATGATCTGAGTCGCGCCCGACTCAGTACTTTTGATTCGCAGACCGGTCGAGCCGGTGTGATCGCCCAAAATTTCATCAACTTCATGGTTCCAAAGCACGGCCACGTTTGACTTAGCGAACAAGCGATCCTGTAAAATCTTTTCGCTGCGAAATTTATCGCGCCGATGCACAACCGTGACATGTTTGGCGATGTTTGAAAGGTAAAGCGCCTCTTCAACGGCGGTGTTCCCGCCACCGATCACGACGACATTTTGGTTCTTGTAAAAAAATCCGTCGCAAGTGGCACAGGCAGAAACACCTTTACCCTGAAACTTAGTCTCTGACTCGATTCCCAGATACTTCGCGGAGGCGCCGGTTGCAATAATCAGAGCGTCACAAGTCAAAGTGATGTTGTCGCCGATCAACTGAAACGGGCGTTGATCGAGTTTCGCGGTGTGGATGTGGTCATAAATAATTTCCGTACCAAAGTGTTCTGCATGTGCCTGCATGCGCTCCATTAGGCCTGGGCCGGTTAAGCCATGCGCATCGCCGGGCCAATTCTCTACTTCAGTAGTGATCGTCAATTGACCGCCAGGCATAGAGCCAGTCACCAATACCGGTTTCAGATTAGCCCGCGCTGCATAGACGGCGGCCGTGTAGCCGGCTGGGCCTGAGCCTAGAATCAAAAGGCGGACATGCCGCGTTGGGTTGGTGGCAGACATAGTTCACATCCAAAGTAGTTGACCAATCAAGTTGGGGCTGACGGCAAAATTTCAACACAAAAAATGTATTCAGCGCAGACGCAAAAACGCCCTCAAATCTTTCGAATTGAGGGCGCGTGTTTACTGATTAAAGTGCTTGGCGATGACCTACTCTCGCGTGCTAGATGCACACTACCATTGGCGCTGGTGCGTTTCACTTCCGAGTTCGGGATGGGATCGGGTGG